>NZ_JRVI01000033.1:0-29070 GCF_000783375.1 Sphingomonas sp. Ant20 | reverse complement strand
ACGATGATCGATGTCGGCGGCGAATCGACCCGCCCCGGCGCGGCGGCGGTCTGGGAAGGCGACGAGATCGCCCGGCTCGTCCCCGTCGTCGAGCGGCTCGCCCGCGCCGGCGCGATCGTCTCGGTCGACACGCGCAAGGCCGGCGTGATGGCGACGACGCTCGCTGCCGGGGCGCACATCGTCAACGACGTCGCCGCCCTGCTGTGGGACGATCGCGCGCTCGAGGTCGTCGCCGCCAGCGGTTGTCCGGTCGTACTGATGCACTCGCCCGACCCGCGCGAGGGCGGCCACGGGCGGACCGGCTACGCAAACGTCGTCACCGACGTGTTCGACTGGCTCGAGGCGCGGATCGCCGCGGTCGTCGCGGGCGGGGTCGATCGTACGCGGATCATCGTCGATCCGGGCATCGGCTTCGGCAAAACGCTCGCCGACAATCTCGCGCTGCTCAACGGCCTGGCGATGTTTCACGGGCTTGGCTGCCCGATCCTGCTCGGGGCGAGCCGCAAGCGGCTGATCGGCGCGCTGTCGAACGAGGCCCCGGTCGGCGACCGGCTCGCCGGATCGCTCGCGCTCGCGCTCAAGGGCGTCGAGGCGGGCGTCCAGATCCTGCGCGTCCACGACGTCGCCGAGACCGTTCAGGCGTTGCGCGTCTGGCGCGGGATGCGCGACCTCGCGCTGGTTGGCGGCTAACCCGCCCCGATCTTCTGGTCACATGTTCGGGGCGGAATATCGCCGCATTGCAGCGAAATGCGCGATCGCGCATTAGACAAGGCGTGAGCAAGGAGCCTTTCGTTTGATCGTTACCGCAACACCGCGCCTCAGCCAGATCCTCAGCGAAGTCTGGCGCCCGTTGCTCGGGCTCTTTGTCTGGGACGTCGTGGTGACCATCACCTATTATGTCCTGCCCTTTCACGCGCCGTCGCTGCCGCTGACGCTGTTCGGCACCGCGCTCGCGCTGTTCCTCGGCTTTCGCGACAACTCCGCCTATCAGCGCTGGTGGGAAAGCCGCGGCCTCTGGGGGCTGATGACCAACGCCTCGCGCAGTCTTGCCCGCATGACGCGCAACCTGCTCCCCGAACCCGAAGGCCATGATCTCAAGCGGACGATCGTCCTGCGCCAGATCGCCTATGTGAACGCGCTGCGCTGTCAGTTGCGCCGCCAGCCGGTCGCGCCCGATGTCCTGCGGTTCCTGTCGGAGGACGAGGCGTCGTTCGCACTCGCGCGGACCAATCCCGCCAACGGCCTGCTCGACGGCACCGGACGGCGGATCGACATCGCCCGCCGCAACGGCTGGATCGACACGATCCAGCAGGCTTCGTTCGAACGGCTGCTGGTCGATATCGCCAATGCACAGGGCGGGATGGAGCGGATCAAGAACACGCCGCTGCCCAACCAGTACCGCTTCTTCCCGACGCTCTTCACCCGGCTGTTCTGCATCCTGCTGCCGATCGGGCTGGTCGAGACGCTCGGCTTCGCAACCCCGATCGGCTCGACGATCGCAGGGCTGATGTTCCTCGCGGTGCTTCAGATCGGCGACGATCTCGTCGATCCGTTCGCGGACACGATCCACGACGTGCCGCTCAACGCGATGTGCCGCACGATCGAGATCGACCTGCTCCAGGCGATCGGCGACGAAGCCCCCGAGCCGCTGAAGCCGGTCAAGGGCGTGCTCTGGTAGGTCGCCGCCTTTAATCCGGCTTCAGGACAACGTCGCCCGGGGTCAGGCGACGTTGTCGATCCCGAGCTCCGCGAGCTTGCGGTACAGCGTCGACCGCCCGATCCCGAGCCGCCGCGCGACCTCGGTCATCCGCCCGCGATAATGACCGATGGCCAGCCGGATGAGGTCCGATTCGATCTCCTCCAGCGTGCGCAGATGCCCGTCGGCACTGAACAGCGTCACCCCGCCGCCACCGGCCGCGGTCGCGGGCTCGGGCCGGCGACGGCTGCCCAGCGCCGCGATCTGCGGGAAATCGGCCCGCGTCAGCGCGTCGCTCTCGCACAGCACCGCGGCACGGAAGAGCGCATTCTGCATCTGCCGGACATTGCCCGGCCAGTCATATTGGACCAGCAGCGCCAGTGCATCGTCGGTGATCCCGAGCGGGCGCAGCCCCGGTTGCTGCGCGATCCGCGCGAGCAGATGGCGTGCAAGCGCCGGGATGTCGCCGGTCCGCTCGCGCAGCGGCGGGATCGTCACCTGCACCGCGTTCAGCCGGTAATAGAGGTCCTCGCGAAACCGGTCCGCCTCGACCTCGTCGATCAGCGTCGTGTTGCTCGCGGCGATCACCCGGACGTCGACCTGCTGCGGATGCCGCGCACCGAGTGCATGGACGTCGCCCGTATCGAGCAGATGAAGCAGCTTGATCTGCGCGTCGATCGGCATCGCCCCGATCTCGTCGAGGAACAGCGTGCCGCCGTCCGCCTCGCGAAACCGGCCGATCTTGCGCTCGAACGCGCCGGTAAAGGCGCCTTCCTCGTGCCCGAACAGCTCGCTCTCGACCAGATTGGCGGGGATCGCGCCGCAATTGACGCTGATCATCGGGCGTTTGGCGCGCGGCGACGCCGCATGGATCGCCTCGGCCACGACCTCCTTGCCGACCCCGCTTTCGCCTTCGAGCAGGATCGCGACGCGACCGCGCGCGGCCTTGGCGGCGATCGCCAGCGCGGCGCGGAAATCGGGCGACGAGCCGACGATCTCGTCGAACGCGAGCAGCGCGGGGATCTTCTCGGTCAGCGGGCGCAGCTCGCCCGCGGTCGTGCCGGCGACGACTGCATCGAGCGAGGCGAGCAGCCGGTCGGGCGCGAGCGGCTTGACCAGGAAATCGGTCGCGCCCGCGCGCATTGCGTTCACCGCATGCTCGACCGATCCGTTCGCGGTCAGCATCAGGATCGGCAGCGCCGGGCGGCGATTGCGCAGCTCGGCGATCACCGCTGAGGCATCCTCATGCGGTGCGGAATGGTCGAGGATGATCGCGTCGAGCTGCATCCCGTCCTGCGTGCCGAGCGTGGCGATCGCCATCTCGCCGTCGCTCGCGAACACGGTCCGCCAGCCGCCACGCGACGCCAGTGCGGACACCAGCCGCCGTTGTGCAGGCTCGTTGTCGATCAATAGTAGCAGGCGCTGCCCGTTGCGCGTCATGGCGAATCCTGTCCCGTTTGCGGACAGTCTTTAGCGTTTTCAGGTAAAGGGCGACTTAAATATCGCTTTGGGGCGGTTGCGAAGCGCTCCGACCGTGTTGCTGCGGCTGCACGACAGCGTGAAGCCGGGGTTTGGAAGCGCGGGGGTTGAGGCTGAGGCACCGGCCCGATAAGGTCGCACCGATAACAGAATGGCGAGGGACGGATCATGGCGGACGATGCAAACATCAAGGGTCATGCTGCGACCTATGACAGCGTCATCGGTGTGATGAAGATCGGCGCGATCGCCTGTGCGGTGATCGTCGCGATCGTCATCTGGCTGATTTCCTGATCCGATGAAGATCGCCGTCCTCAAGGAGCAGGTGGACGGCGAGCGGCGGGTTGCCGCGACGCCAGAAACCGTCCGCAAGTTCGTCGCGCTGGGCGCGACGCTCGCGGTCGAGGCAGGGGCCGGCCAGTCCGCGTCGATCGCCGACGCCGCCTATGCCGATGCGGGGGCGAGCGTCGCCGACCGGGCGGCGGCGATTTCGGGTGCGGACATCGTGCTCGGCGTGCAGGCGCCGGATCCGGCATCGCTGGCAGGCGCCGCGCCCGGTGCATGGGTCGTCGCCAGCTTCAATCCCTTTGGTCGAGCGCGCCCGGGTCGATGCCTATGCCGCGGCGGGCCTCGAGGCGCTGGCGATGGAGTTCATGCCGCGCATCACCCGCGCGCAGTCGATGGACATCCTGTCCTCGCAGTCGAACCTGTCGGGCTACAAGGCGGTGCTCGACGCCGCGGCCGAATATGGCCGGGCCTTTCCGATGATGATGACCGCGGCGGGGACGATCAGCGCCGCGCGCGTGTTCGTGATGGGGGTCGGCGTCGCCGGGCTTCAGGCGATCGCGACCGCGCGCCGGCTCGGGGCGCAGGTTTCCGCTACCGCGTCCGCGCCGCGACGCGCGAACAGATCCAGTCGCTCGGCGCGAAACCGATCTTCGTCGAAAGCGTCGCCGGGATCGAGGGCGAGGGGACGGGCGGCTATGCGGGCGAGATGAGCCCCGAATATCAGGCCGCGCAGGCCGAGCTTGTCTCCGGGCACATCGCCAAGCAGGACATCGTCATCACCACCGCGCTGATCCCCGGCCGCCCCGCGCCGCGGCTGATCTCGGCCGCGCAGGTCGCGAGCATGAAGCCCGGGTCGGTGATCGTCGATCTTGCGGTCGAACAGGGCGGCAATGTCGAGGGTGCGGTCGCGGGCGAGATCGTTGAGGTGAACGGCGTCAGGATCGTCGGCCATCGCAACGTCCCCAGCCGGCTCGCCGCCGACGCCAGTGCATTGTTCAGCCGCAATTTATTCAACTTTCTCAGTGCCTTCTGGGACAAGGAGACGGGGCGGCCGGTGCTCGATGCGGAAATCGGCGACGCGATCCGCCTGACCCGCGACGGCGCGGTCGTCAATCCGCGTTTGCAGCCATGACCCGGCACGATACAAAACCCCGTTTGCGTCTCAACATTCGCAACATTCGCGGGGCTCAGGAGGGTTGAGATGGACTTTATCGCGATCCTGTCGATCTTCGTCATGGCCTGCTTCGTCGGCTATTATGTCGTCTGGTCGGTGACGCCCGCACTCCACACGCCGCTGATGGCGGTGACCAACGCGATTTCCAGCGTGATCATCGTCGGCGCGCTGATCGCGTCCGCCGCGGCGGGATCGCCGGTCGCGAAATATCTCGGGCTGCTCGCGGTCGTGCTGGCGAGCGTCAACATCTTCGGCGGCTTTGCGGTCACCGCGCGGATGCTGGCGATGTACAAGAAAAAGGAACGGCCGGTCGCCAAGTGACCGTTACGGATCCGAGGGGAACTGAGTGATGCATGACGTAGCCGTGAACCCCTGGGTCGCGCTGGCCTATCTCGTCGCCGGCATGTGCTTCATCCTCGCGCTGCGCGGCCTGTCGAGCCCGGCGACGAGCCAGCGGGGCAATCGGTTCGGCATGATCGGCATGACCATCGCGGTCGTCACGACGCTGGTCACGCATCTCAACGTCGGCATCTGGGAGATCGTCGTCGCGATCGGCATCGGTGCCGCGATCGGGCTCGTGACCGCCCGACGGATCGCGATGACCGCGATGCCGCAGCTCGTCGCCGCGTTCCATTCGCTGGTCGGGCTTGCCGCGGTGTTGGTTGGGGTCGCGGCCTATCTGAACCCGCAGGCATTCGGGATCTCGGACCTGATGATCCCGCTGCTCGGCGATCCGGTCGCGATCATCCGGCCGGTCAGCCGGATCGAGCTGGGGCTGGGCGTCGCGATCGGCGCGATCACCTTCTCGGGCTCGGTCATCGCCTTCCTGAAACTCAACGGCAACATGGGCGGCAAGCCGATCATGCTGCCCGGTCGCCACGTCATCAACATCGCGCTGCTTGCCGCGATCCTCGGGCTGATCGCCTATTTCGTCACCAACCAGGAGCCGTGGATCTTCTGGACGATCACGGCCCTGAGCTTCGTGATCGGCTTCCTGCTGATCGTGCCGATCGGCGGCGCCGACATGCCGGTGGTCGTCAGCATGCTCAATTCCTATTCGGGCTGGGCGGCGGCGGCGATGGGCTTCACGCTGCACAACACCGCGATGATCATCACCGGCGCGCTGGTCGGCTCGTCGGGCGCGATCCTCAGCTACATCATGTGCCGGGCGATGAACCGCAGCTTCATCAGCGTGATCGCCGGCGGGTTCGGACAGTCTGCCGATGCCGGCGGCCCCGCGGCTGCCAGCGACCGCCCTTGGAAGCGTGGATCGGCGGAGGATGCCGCCTTCCTGATGAGCCAGGCCGAACAGGTCGTCATCGTGCCCGGCTACGGCATGGCGGTGGCTCAGGCGCAGCACGTCCTGCGCGAGATGGGCGACAAGTTGAAGGCGGAAGGGGTGCGCGTGAAATATGCGATCCACCCCGTCGCGGGGCGCATGCCAGGCCACATGAATGTCCTGCTGGCAGAGGCGAACGTGCCCTATGACGACGTGTTCGAACTCGAGGACATCAACAGCGAATTCGCGCAGACCGACGTGGCTTTCGTGATCGGCGCGAACGACGTCACCAATCCGGCGGCAAAGACCGACAAAGCGTCGCCAATCTATGGCATGCCGGTGCTCGACGTCGAGAAGGCGAAGACCGTGCTGTTCATCAAGCGGTCGATGGGCGGGGTCGGCTATGCTGGCGTCGACAACGACTTGTTCTACCGCGACAATACGATGATGCTTCTGGCGGATGCGAAGATGATGGTCGAAGACATCGTCAAGGCGCTCGACTGACGGCGTCTGCCTGTCCGCCGGATCCGCCGAGAACCGACCCATTTGGCGTGTGAATCCGGTACGATCCATGGCCTAATCGCGTCTGGCGGGGGATGCGGCAATGACGGCGATCGACGCGCTATCGGCGGACATACGCTATGATGGCGGTGCCGCTGCGGTTCTGATTGCGGACCTTGGCGGTGCGGGGGCAGGGGATCGGCTCGCGACCGCGCTGGACGCGCTGGGCGGACGCCTGATGGCCCGGATCGACTGGCACGTCCCGCTCGATCGGTCCGCGACACCGCGTATCATTCTGGTCGATACGGTGGGGATCAACGCGCCGCTGCTCGCCGAACGGATGGCGCAGATTGTGGCCTGGGCCGCCGATACCGATGCTGCGCTGGTGGTGGCGCTGCGGCCCGACCAGATCGACGCGATCACTGCGCTGACACTGGGCGGTGCGACATCGCTGCTCGTCGATCCCGGGATCGGCGAGTGCGTGGCCGCGGTGGCGATCGCGATCGAACGATCGCGCCAGCCTGCCGGGGTCTTCGACGTCACCCGCGAAAGCGACGGGGCCCGGCTGGAGCGTCTGAGCGCGGAGGTCGGGCGCATTGCCGAGGCGCTTGCCCGGCTGACACAGGCGGATCATGATCGACCGTCCAATTCCCCGGCGATCGTCGGCGATCGATCGGTCGCCTATCAGGCGGCACCCGGGGCGACGCAACACGACGCGACCGACATTCGACGCGCGATCCGCGCGCGGCGGCTTCGCGACCAGTTTTTTGGCGGCACGCTGTTCGAGGATCCGGGCTGGGACATGCTGCTCGATCTCTACGCCGCCGATCTCGAGCGGCGCCGTGTGTCGGTGTCGAGCCTGTGCATCGCCGCAGCCGTCGCGCCGACGACGGCGTTGCGCTGGATCGCGCGCATGACCGATAGCGGGCTGTTCGAACGCCAGCCGGATCCGCATGATCGCCGCCGCGCCTATATGGCGCTGTCGCCGCCCGCGCGCGATGCAATGCGCGGCTATTTCGGCGCAGTCTTGCGCAACGAGCTGCGGATCGCCTGAACGCATGTGCTTTGGGGCTTGCCCCGACGCCGCAGCTTTGGCATCGAACCCCCACCTCAGGGTCTCATCCCGAGAGGGCGCTTAGCTCAGCTGGTAGAGCGGCTCGTTTACACCGAGTAGGTCGGCGGTTCGAACCCGTCAGCGCCCACCATATCTCCCGACACTGGACGCGGCGGCCGAACCCCGCTTTCATGCTGCCAAGGGAGTTGAGACGCTTATGGCACGAGAGAAATTCTGGTGGGTCGCGACGGTGGTCGGGAGTATCCTTCTGGCAGGGGCGGCGCAGGCGCGCCTCACGCCAGCAGAAATGCGGGCCGTCGCGACCGTCGATGCCGAGCATGAGCGCTCGATCGAACTGCTCAAGACGCTCGTCGACCAGAATAGCGGCACGATGAACCTCGAAGGGGTCGCCAAGGTCGGTGCGATGGTCCGGGCGCAGCTCGAACCACTCGGCTTTGCGGTGACCTGGAAACCGATGCCACAGACGCAGCGGGCGGGACATCTGATTGCGCGGCACCGGGGCAAGCCTGACGCCAAACGCCTGTTGCTCATCGGTCATCTCGACACCGTTTTCGAGCAGGATTCGCTGTTTCAACGGTTCGAACGCAAAGGCGAGAGCGCGACGGGGCCAGGTGCGGGCGACGACAAGGGCGGGATCGTCGTGATGCTGTCGGCGCTGCGGGCGATGAAGGCCGCCGGCCTGCTGGACGCCGCCGATATCGAGATCGTGCTGACCGGCGATGAGGAAGATGCGGGCGACCCGGTGGCGATCGCGCGGGGCGATCTGATCGCAGCGGGCAAGCGCGCCGACATCGCGCTCGACTTCGAAGGCCTGTCGGTCGTCGAGGGTCGCGACATGGGATCGATCGCGCGGCGGTCGTCGAACGGATGGGTGCTCACCACGTCGGGCAAGACCGGGCACTCGTCGCTGATCTTTTCGGACGCCTATGGTGACGGCGCCATCAACGAGATGGCCCGGATCCTGTCGGCATTTCGCAAGGATCTGCCCGAACCCAACCTGACCTTCAATACGGGCGTGGTCGCGGGCGGTGCGACGGCGGCGCTCGACAGCGACGCCGTCCGGGCGAGCGCGACGGGCAAGGGCAATATCATCCCTGCAACCGCGGTCGCCCGTGGCGACTTCCGAACCCTGAGCGAAGATCAGACCATGCGGGTCCGTGCGAAGATGGAGCGGATCGTCGCGGCGCATGCGCCCGGCACGAATGCCACGATCCGGTTCGAAAGCGGGTATCCCGCCATGCCGCCGACGGTGGGAAATCGCGCGCTGCTCGACCGGTTGAATCTGGTCAATCGCGACATGGGATTGCCCGAGATGACGGCGCTCGATCCGCTCAAGCGGGGTGCGGGTGACATTGCGTTCGTCGCGGGTGACGTCGACGGGCTGATCGGGCTCGGAACCGCGAGCAGCGGTGATCATGCACCGGGGGAGACGGTCGACCTTGCGAGCATTCGCCGTCAGGCCAAGCGCGCCGCGATCCTGATGGCCCGCCTCTCACGCGAGCCAAAGGATCTGTGACAAGGCTCGACGCCTCTCTGGGCTAGCGGTCGACGACGTTCGGCTTGGCGGTCGCAACGACTGAATCATCGTCGCGCAGCTTGAGGAACAGCGTGTCGGTCGGGCGCGGAATGGCGACCGTACTGGCGGTATAGCCGTCGGGAATTGCCGCAACGCCGGTGAACTGCGCGTCTCCGCCAACAGCGGCGAGCAGATACAGCGCGTCACCGGTCAGCAGGCAGCGCGGCGCGCCCTTGTCGCATGTCACGCCCGTGATGGTCGGCAGGCGGACGAGGGTGACGAGTGGCGCCCAGTCGCTTTCCGCACCGTCCTGCAGGAGGCGGTATCGCAGCGGGCCATAGGCCGATACGCCCAGCGCCTTGGCCGGTTCGATCGTCGCAATCGCGACTTGTGCACTCTGGACGCGGTAGCCGTTCGCTGCGGCGATGACCGTCGACGCGCGTCCGTCGACCGTGGCGATCTCGACCTGTTCGCGTCCGCTGAACCGGGTCGCCCCCGCGCCGCGGAGCGAAAAGGTCAGGCTGGCATCGACCGACATGACGGTGCCCGACGGCAATGTGATCGGCAGCGACGCTGCGTGCGCCGCCGGGGCGAAGGTCTTGTCGATGAGTGTGACCGACGGCCGCGCGGGAGCGACATGCACGGCGACCGGCAGCACGCGACCGTCCTTCAGCGTCACCCGCCCCGATCGATCCTGGCCTACGGTCCAGGCGGCGACCGGAGCAGGCGTGTGGACCGTCATGACGCGTTCGTCGGCCTTGCCGGTCCGTACCACCGCACCAGGGCTGAATACCGCGCCATCGACGCTCAGCGAGGCGACGGTGTCCAGCCGTGTGCCCGTCAGGACACCATGAAGATCGCCGGCGTGCAGCGTGAACGCGTCGATCCGCCCCGTCTCCGTCAAGGCGGTCAGGGCGATCGTGTCGACGTCTGCGATTCCCTGCTGGCGGACGAGCAGGCTGACCTGCCCCGCCGCGATCTGCGCCTTCGGGATCGTTGCAGTGATCCGGCCATCCGGCAATGCGGCCCATTTGAGCGGCTCGGTCGTGCCGGAGGTGCGGGCGAGCGCGATGTCCTCGACACAGGCGGCTGCTCCGCCCTCGATCGTCAGGCTGTTATCGCGTCCGGCGATCACCGTGGTGCCCTCGATCGCGCGCCAGCTGTTCGCGCGCGGACTCTGGATGCGAAAGCGTGGACCGTCGAACGGGGTGAAGCCCCATACGCCGTGAAGCGTGGCGTCAAAGCTGACTCGCAGATCGCCGCCGTAGCTGCCCGGGCCGGCGAGAAGGAAACCCCCGCGTTCGACATCGGCGCTGACCGGCAGATCGAGCGTGCTGCCGTCGGCACGCGTCACGCGGACCGCCATCGCATGCGCATAGCGCGTGGCATAGATCAGCGGCGCGCCTTCGACTGGAAGCAGCACACCCTCTCGTGCTCGACACAGCGCGCGACCGGGCGCGATCGTCCGCAGCGGCGGCGGCTCGGGCGCCTCGATCGCCGGAAGCGCCGCGACCATGACCGACTTGGGCTTTGCAAAGGAGGGGGCGGCGTTCAGCAACAGCGACAGGCGCGCCTCTGCCGCACGGCCGAGGGCGGGTATATACTGGAACTGGGTCGACTGGAATGCGCCAAAAATCCGGGCAAGATCGCGAACGACACCGATATAGGAGCTGTAATAGCCGTATCCGGCTCGGGTGTTGCGGCGAGTTGCAAGGCCAGATCGGTGGGGGCGCCGACGAGGGTTTCGGTCAGCGATGCGCTGTGACTGTCGGCCAGCAGTAGCGAGCTTCGGCTCTGCGTCAGGCAGGCCGCCTGGAGATCGATCGCCTGCTCGAGGCATTCGGCCTTGAGCGTGATTGACAGGCTGCGGGTCAGGACGGGTGATACGGTCTCGATCCGTTCAGGATGCGTGCGCTCGAGGCGGTGGATCGAGTCCAGGAACGTGTCGAGCCGCGCGCGGTCGAGCGACGCCTGGTTGAGCTCCTGCGAGGCGCGGACGAACGCGCCGGGCTGTTTGCGGACGGCGTCGACGATCGAGTCATAACCCCCGCCGGTTTCCGGCGCGAGGAAGAGGATCAGCTGGCGTGCGCCAGCGGGCACGGTCAGGTCGAGAGTCTTTTTCTTCCGCTCCCACGTCTTGGCCTGCGTGAACCAGTTTTTGGGGGGCGGATTGGTCGCGCCGCGCAAGAATGCGGCCACCAGCAGGTAGTGGACACCCTGATCACGGGGTAAATCCGCACTCACCGCGATCCGGTCGCCTTCGCTGAGATTGGGCACCTGCCCGATCGGCAACCTCGTCGCACCGTGCGTCACCATGACGTTCAGCGCCGGACCAGACAGGTCGAAGGCCGCGGGGTCAGCCTGTGCCGGGGTGAGCGGCAGCAGCGCGGCGAAGAGCAGCGCGATGCGTCCCGACCAGGTAATCGACGCGCCGAGGGGGAATCGCGAAACAGCCATGGGCGCTACCCGTGGCGGCAGGGCATGGCCATTTTAGGGCGGTGGCGCAGGGTCTAGACCGCGACCTTCGCGTTCGTGCGGCCCTCGTCGCCGAAGATTCGCAGGTACCGGGCAATCTCGCCCGGATCGCCGGTCGCCTTGGCCGGATTGTCCGACAGCTTGACCGCCGGGCGTCCATTGGCCTGCGTGACCTTGGCAACCAGCGAAATCGGCTCGAGTCCGGCCATGCCATCGGGGTCGCACCCTCGGAAGTCGTTGGTCAGATTGGTCCCCCAGCCAAAACTCATCCGCACCCGGCCGTGGAAATGCCGATAAGTCTCTTCGATCGTGTCGACATCCATGCCGTCCGAAAAGATCAGCAGTCTCGTTTTAGGGTCGCGACCCTGTGCCTTCCACCAGGCAATGATCGCTTCGCCACCGGCGATCGGGGGTGCACTGTCGGGGCGGAAGCCCGTCCAGTCGGCGACCCAGTCGGGCGCGTTCGCGAGGAACGCGCTCGTTCCGAACGCGTCGGGCAACGCGATCAGCAGATTGCCGCCATAATGGCGTCGCCAGTCATCGAGCACCCGGTAGGGCGCATCCGCTATCCCCCGGTCGTCGTCGGCCAGTGCGGCATAGACCATCGGCAATTCATGCGCGTTGGTGCCGATGGCTTCCAGATCGTTATCCATCGCCAGCAAGACGTTCGACGTGCCGATGAAACGGCTGCCAAGCCCTTCCTTAAGCGCCTCGACGCACCAGCGTTGCCACAGGAAGCCATGGCGGCGGCGCGTACCGAAGTCGGACAGGACCAGATCGGGCAGATCCCTCAGCCGTTCGACCTTGTCCCATAATTTGGCCTTCGCGCGCGCATAGATCACGTCGAGCGCGAAACGTCCGCGATCGCGTACCGCCACGCGTGCGCGCAATTCATTGATGATCGCAAGCGCGGGGATTTCCCACATCGTCGTTTCCGCCCAGCAGCCCTCGAACCGCAGCTCGAACTGTCCGTCGACGGTCCGCAGATCGTATTCGGGCAGCCGGAAGGCGGCAAGCCACTGCAGGAATTCGGACGCAAACATGCGATCCTGGCCATAGAAGCTGTTCCCAGCGAGCCAGATCAGCTCCTTCTTCCCGAACCGCACGGTACGCGCATGATCGAGTTGCGCGCGCAGTTCGCCTTCGTCGATGATGTCCGCCAGCCGCACGCTCGTCGTGCGGTTGATCAGGGTAAAGGTCGTCTGCACCTTGGGGTGAAGGTGACGGATCATCTGCAACATCAGCAGCTTGTAGAAGTCGGTATCGAGCAGGCTGCGGACGATCGGGTCGAGCCTGAACCCGTGATCGTAGGTACGCGTGGCAATATCGGTGACGGCCATGCCGATCTCCTTCCGGGGCGTTCAGCGCAGCAATGCAACGATATCGCGTGCAATGTCCGCTGGCAGTCGCGACGCGCCAGCTTCGACCGTCGATACGGTCGCCCAGCGGCCGAGCAGGCCTGCCGCCGCCATCGCGGCATAGTTGATGCGGACGCGGTCCTGGAGCCCGGTATCCGCTTCATACGCGTCGAACGCATCGTCGGTGTAAGAGCGCTTGCGCTTCTGGCGGATCAGCCGCGCGCAATGTCAGCCGGCGTATCGAGATAGACGGACAGATCGGGCATCGGCAGGGCGAAGCTGCGCGTCTCGAGATCCGCAATCCAGGCCATCATCGTATCCGCCTCGTCGACCGGCACCTGCGCCGCCTGATACGCCATGTTCGACGCGATATAGCGGTCGAACACGACGACGTCGTTCGCCGCCATCGTTGCCATCAGGTGATCGCGCGATTCCATCCGGTCGAGCGCGTAGAGCACGGCGGCGGCCTTTGGTGACGTGCCGCGTGGCAGCGTGCCCGCGAGCATCGCCCCCAGCGCCCAGCCGCCGACCGTGTCCGTATAGCGCGGGAACGAAATGACCGCGGCGCTGCGTCCGGCGGCCTGCAACTGCTCGACGACCAGTGCGGAGGCCGTGGCCTTACCGGCGCCGTCGGCGCCTTCGATAGCGAGGAGGAAGCTCATCGCGCTCCCCTAACCGACCCGCGCGTGCAGGTCGATAAAGCTGTGCTGTAGCAAATTATACGGGGCCGTGCGGTCTGGCGGAGACGCCGCGCCGCCTTGGCGATGCCGTGCAGTGCTCAAGCTGCTGTCACCGCCCAGCGTGTCATTCGCAAAGTTTCTGGTGGTGGCGGATCACCTCGTCGATGATGAACCGTAAAAACTTTTCGGAGAATTCCGGATCGAGCTGGGCTTCCTCGGCGAGCCGACGCAACCGCGCAATCTGACGCTCTTCACGTCCGGGATCGGCGGCCGGCAGCCCGTGCTCCGCCTTGTGCCGGCCAACCGCCTGCGTCACCTTAAACCGCTCGGCAAGCATATGAATCAGTGCCGCATCGATGTTGTCGATGCTCTGGCGATAGCCGCTCAGCAGGTCGTCGGGCATCGTGTAACCTCCACCTATTGCCGTCGCCTGCCTTTTGGTGAGGGTTTGCCGAGCCGGCAAGGGTTGCTTTGCGAGGCGGTAGCCGTCAGAGGCACGGGCAGATGAGCGCCACCGTCCACCGCCTCGACTCCCCTCGTTCGAATCCCGGGCCACAGCCTTCGCTGGACCCGATGGTCAAGCTCGTCACCACCGACATGGACCAGGTCAATGCGGTGATCGTCGCGCGCATGACCTCCGATATTCCGTTGATCCCCGAATTGGCGGGTCATCTGATCGCGGGCGGGGGCAAGCGGATGCGCCCGATGCTGACGCTCGCGAGTGCACAGCTGCTGGACTATGCCGGGACGCAGCATCACCTGCTCGCGGCGGCCGTCGAATTCATCCACACCGCGACGTTGCTGCATGACGACGTCGTCGATGGCTCCGACCTGCGGCGTGGGAACCGCACCGCGAACATCATCTGGGGCAATCCTGCGAGCGTACTGGTCGGCGACTTCCTGTTCAGCCGCAGCTTCGAACTCATGGTCGAGGCGGGCAGCCTGAAGGCGCTCAAGATCCTCTCATCGACCAGCGCAGTCATCGCCGAGGGCGAGGTCAACCAGCTGACGGCGGCCCGCCGCGTCGATCTGGGCGAGGAGCGCTATCTCGACATCATCGGCGCGAAGACCGCGGCGCTGTTCGCTGCCGCCTGCCGAATCGCTGCCGTGGTGGCCGATCGGCCCGAGAATGAAGAGGCGGCACTCGACGCCTATGGCCGCAACCTCGGGATCGCCTTCCAGCTTGTCGACGACGCGATCGACTATGTCTCGGATGCGGATACGATGGGCAAGGATGCGGGCGACGATTTCCGCGAAGGCAAGATGACCCTGCCGGTGATCCTCGCTTATGCGCGCGGATCGGTCGAGGATCGTCAATTCTGGAAGGATGCGGTCGAGGGGCGTCGCGACACCGATGCGACCTGCAGCATGCCGTGCGTCTGATCCGGGCAACCCGCGCGATCGACGACACGTTTGCGCGGGCGCGGCATTATGGTCAGCGGGCGATCGATTCGATTGCGGGCTTTGCCAATGGCGAGGCGAAGGACGCGATGATCGAGGCCGTCGAGTTTGCGGTGGCTCGCGCTTATTAAGTTCAACCGGCTGAGGCAGACACAATAACGGCGGCCGATCGCTCGGCCGCCGCATCTTCGTTTACCGAGCAAAAAAGCTCAGCGGCACTTGACGTTACCGCGGTCGACCGACCGTCCGAGCAGTGCGCCGCCACCGGCACCCGCCAGCGTTCCGAGCGTGCCGCCGCCGATCAGATTGGCAAGAACACCACCACCGAGCGCGCCGATCACAAGCCCGGTCGTGCCATCGTTGCGCTTGCAATAGGCCCGGCCATCGTTGCCGCGATAGATGCGATCATTGCGGCCGAGACGACGCTCGCGGTAATTGCCGTTCTGATAGCTGCGCGACGGATCCCAGTTGCGATCGTCACCGCGCCAGTTGCGGTCGTTGCCGCGGCGCGAATCATTCCCCCGGCGGTCGTCATGGCCCCGGCGGTCGTCATGACGCTGAGCAGCGGCTTCGACAGGCACCATTGCGGGGGCGACCACGGCGACGGACATCAGCGCGGCGATAAAATACTTCTTCATCGGGTATTACTCCAGAACTATACTAGGATAACCCGCGCAACGCCCCAAAGGTTCATATCACCGCGTGGCGCGTCATCGAGCATGGCTGACCGTCGCCCGTCTCGACCTGCAACGTGGCATGGCCGATCCCGAAACGCTCCTGCAGCATCGTGCGGGTCGAGGTGAGGAACGGATCGCCGGGATGGCCGCCCGGCATGACGAGGTGCGCGGTCAGGACGGGCTCCGTCGTGCTCATCGGCCAGATGTGCAGATCATGGATCGCCGTCACGCCGGGCAGGGTGCATAGCGCCTCGTCGACCTGGTCGAATTCGATCCCGCGCGGTACCGCGGACAGCGCCATTTCGACGGTCTCGCGCAGCAATCCCCAGGTTTGCCAGAAGATCAGGACCGCGATGACGATGGAGACCGCCGGGTCGATCCAGGAGATCCCGGTCTGCCAGATCAGCACGCCCGCGATCACGACCCCCGCCGATACCAGCGCGTCCGCGGCCATGTGCAGATAGGCGCCACGGATGTTGACGTCCCCCTTGCGACCGCGCGCGAACATCCAGGCGGTGATCGCGTTCACCGCGATGCCGATCCCGGCCACCATCGATACGGTCAGGCCCGCCGTGGGCGTCGGATCTGCGAAACGCTGTGTCGCCTCGAGCAGGATCGCCCCGAGCGCGACGAGCAACAGCAGCGCATTGGTCAACGCCGCAAGGATCGTCGATCCCTTCAGCCCATAGGTAAAGCGCTTGGTCGGCTCGGTTCGCGCGAGCATCGTCCCGCCCCAGGCGACGACCAGGCCCAGCACATCGGAGAGATTATGCCCGGCGTCCGCGAGCAGCGAAACCGAGTTGATCCGCAATCCGACCAAGGCCTCGACCGCGACAAACGCCACGTTGAGTCCGATCCCGACCGCAAACGCGCGGTCGAACGATGCCGGAGCATGGCTGTGTGCATGTGCGTGCCCATGTCCTGCATGCCCGTGTGCATGCCCGTGCCCGTGTCCGCCCAAAGCCCATGCTCCAATGATTCGGCCGGCGCGTAGCATCCGTCTTGCATGTGATACTAGGACGCCGCGCGATGGGATTGCAGGCCGGGGGGCAAGTATCGGCAATACAGTGGTTTTTCGCCGGGTTTGCGCTCAGCCCTCGGTCGCGAGCGCCTTCAACCGGTAAAGCGCGCCGAGCGCGTCGCGCGGGCTCATCGCATCGATGTCGAGCTTCGCCAGGTCTTCGCGCAGCACGTCGCACGCCACCTCCTCGATCTGCGCGGCGGCCGCGAACAGCGGAAGATCATCCAGCCCCGCCGCCAGGCCGCCAGTTTTGGCACGCCCGGCTTCCAGCTTGGCAAGCACCGCTTTCGCCCGCTGCACGGTGATCGGCGGCATGCCGGCGAGGCGCGCGACGGCCAGACCGTAGCTGCGATCCGCCGGCCCGTCGGCGAGTTCGTGGAGCAGGACGAGTTCGCCCTTCCACTCGCGCGCGCGAACGTGATGCAGCGACAGCGCCTCGCAGCGTTCGGCAAGCCGGGTCAGCTCGTGATAATGCGTCGCGAACAGGCAGCGGCATCGATTGTCCTCGTGGATCGCCTCGACCACGGCCCAGGCGATCGCGAGGCCGTCATAGGTGGAGGTGCCGCGACCGACTTCGTCGAGGATCACGAAGCTGCGCGGCGTCGCCTGTGCGAGGATGGCGGCGGTTTCGACCATTTCGACCATGAAGGTCGAGCGGCCGCGCGCGAGATTGTCCGACGCGCCGACGCGACTGAACAATCGGTCGACGAGACCCAGCGTGGCCTTGGTCGCCGGCACATAGCTTCCGGCCTGCGCCAGGACCGCGATCAGTGCATTCTGGCGCAGGAAGGTCGATTTGCCGCCCATGTTCGGGCCCGTGACGAGCCACAGTCGCGAGGATTCCGACAGGTTGCAGTCGTTGGCGACGAACCGGTCGCCCGACTTGGCGACGGCGGCTTCGACTACCGGGTGTCGGCCTCCTTCGATCTCGAAACAGGCATGGTCGACCAGGATCGGGCGCGACCATTGCCCCTCGGCTGCGCGCTCGGCGAGACCGGCGGCGACATCGAGCCGGGCGAGCGCGTCGGCAGTCGCGGCGATCGCCTCGCGGCCGACGAGCGCCCGCGCGGTAAGATCCTCGAGATGGGCCGACTCCGCCGCCGTGGCATGCGCACCCGCCTGCGACACTTTCGTTGCGACATCGTGCAGCGCGGGCGTGTTGAAGCGTACGACACCTGCGAGGGTCTGGCGGTGCGTGAAACCGCTGTCGGGCTTCATCAGCGAATCGGCAGCTCGTGCAGGGACCTCGACATGATAGCCGAGCACGCCATTGTGGCGGATCTTGAGCGCGGACACGCCGGTCGAGGTGCGAAACTCGGCCTCCAGTGCGGCGATCGCGCGGCGTCCCCCAGCGCCGGTATCGCGCAGGTCGTCGAGAGCGGCGTCATATCCCGCCGCGATATACCCCCCGTCAGAGGCTTCGATCGGTGGCGATGGTACGAGCGCACGCTTGAGCAGGTCGATCAGGCTGCCATGCCCGCGCAACAGCGGTGCGACGTCGCTGAGCAGGCGCGGCGGATCGGTAAGTGCATCGAGCCGCTCCCCCAGGTTCCAGGCGCCGTCGAGACCGTCGCGCAACTGGCCAAGATCGCGCGGTGATCCTCGACCCGCGGCGAGGCGGCCGAGCGCCCGGCCGATGTCCGGCAGCGCGCGCAGCGTCGCGCGCAACCGTTCGCGCAGCGCCTGGTCGTCATGGAACAGCCGGACAAGGTCGAGCCGCGCGTCGATCGCGGCCTTGTCCATCAGGGGCGCTCCGAGATCGGCACCGAGAAGCCGCGCACCGGCACCGGTGACGGTACGATCGACCGCGTCGAGCAGGCTTCCCTTGCGGACGCCGCCGGTGGTGCAGGTCAGTTCGAGGCTTTCCCGCGTCGCGGCGTCGATCGCCATCACCTGTGCTGCCCGCCCGATTCGCGGCGGCCGCAGGAAGGGCAGCGCGCCCTTCGCATTATGTTCGAGATACGCGATCAGACCGCCCGCCGCGGCCAGTGCGGCCCGCCCGAACTGTCCGAAGCCGTCGAGGGTCGCGACGCCGTAGATCCGCTTGAGCCGTGCCTCGCCCGCACCGCTATCGAAATCGCTCCTGGGGCGCAGCGTCGTGGCGGCCTCTGCGAAACCGCTCGCCTCGGCGACGACGATCTCGGCCGCGGCAAGTCGCGCAAGTTCGGCCCCGATCGCGTCATCGGCGACGTCGATGACCTCGAACCGGCCGGTGGACACGTCGGCCGCGGCAATCGCGACGGATCCCCCGGCTTCACCGATCGCCACGCACCAATTGTCGCTGCGCGCGTCGAGCAAGGCTTCCTCGGTCAGCGTGCCCGCGGTCACGACGCGCACGATCGCGCGGGCGACCAGCGCCTTCGATCCGCCGCGCGCCTTCGCCTCAGCCGGACTCTCGACCTGTTCGGCGATCGCGACGCGGTGCCCGGCCTTGATCAGTCGCTGGAGATAGGCGGTGGCCGCGTGGACTGGTACGCCGCACATCGGGATCGGCTTGCCCTCATGCTCGCCGCGGGCGGTCAGCGCGATGTCGAGCACCGCCGCGGCGATGCGCGCATCGTCCATGAACAGCTCGAAAAAATCGCCCATGCGGTAGAACAGCAGGCAATCCTGCGCCTCGGCCTTGAGGCCGAGATACTGCGTCATCATCGGGGTAGCGGCGGGAGTGGACATCGGCGCGGGGTAGCGAAAACCGTCCGCACGTCCAATAGCACTGCGAAGGGTTCCCAAGGGGTGACGAACAGCCACGCGTTCCGTAAAGGCAGGGGCTCCCCCTGCAGATACCCCCGAGGCCCCGCTTATGTCCGACGACAATAATCTCCAGTTCTCCGAACGCGAAGCGCTGCTGTTCCATTCGGAAGGCCGTCCCGGGAAGCTCGAGATCATTGCGTCCAAACCGATGGCGACGCAGCGCGACCTCGCGCTCGCCTATTCGCCCGGCGTGGCGATTCCGGTGCAGGCGATCGCCGACGATCCCTCGACCGCCTATGACTATACCGCCAAGGGCAATCTGGTCGCGGTGATCTCGAACGGGACCGCGATCCTCGGCATGGGCAATCTCGGCGCGCTTGCGTCGAAGCCGGTGATGGAGGGCAAGGCGGTACTCTTCAAGCGCTTCGCCGACGTCGATTCGATCGACATCGAGCTGAAGACCGAGGATGTCGATCGCTTCATCGACGCGGTCGAGCTGATGGAGCCGACTTTCGGCGGCATCAACCTCGAGGACATCAAGGCGCCAGAATGCTTCATCATCGAGCAGACGCTGCGCGAGCGGATGAATATCCCCGTATTTCATGATGATCAGCACGGCACGGCGATCATCTGTGCAGCCGGGCTGATCAACGCCTGCCTCGTGACCGGGCGCAAGCTTGGCGACATCAAGCTGGTCGTCAACGGCGCGGGCGCGGCGGCGATCGCGTGCACCGAGCTGATGAAGGCGATGGGCGTACGGCCCGACAACGTCATCATGTGCGACCGTACCGGCGTGATCTACCAGGGTCGCGACGATGTGAACCAGTGGCAGTCGGCACATGCCACGACCAGCAGCGCGCGGACGCTGACCGAGGCGCTGGTCGGCGCGGACGTGTTCCTCGGCCTGTCGGCGGCAGGCGCGCTCAAGCCCGAGATGGTCAAGGACATGGCGGCCGCGCCGATCATCTTCGCGATGGCCAATCCCGAGCCCGAGATTCGCCCGGAACTGGCGATGGCTGCGCGCCCCGACGCGATCGTCGCGACGGGACGGTCGGATTATCCGAACCAGGTCAATAACGTGCTGTGCTTCCCGTTCATCTTCCGCGGTGCGCTCGACGTCCGCGCGACGGGGATCAACGACGCGATGAAGATCGCCGCAGCCAATGCGATCGCCGAGCTTGCGCGCGAGCGTGTGCCCGAGGAGGTCGCGCTGGCGTACGGCGTCAGCCACAGCTTCGGCCCTGCCTATATCATCCCTGCGCCGTTCGATCCGCGGCTGATGGAGGTCGTTCCCGTCGCGGTCGCCAAGGCGGCGATGGCATCGGGCGTCGCGACCAAGCCGATTCTCGACATCGAGGCGTATCGCCAGTCGCTGCGCGCACGTCTCAACCCGACCACCTCGGTGCTGTCGATGGCCTATGAGGGCGCGCGGGCGCATCCCAAGCGCGTGATCTTCGCCGAGGGCGAGGAAGAGGTCGTGCTGCGCGCGGCGATCGCGTTCAAGGAGGGCGGCTATGGCACCCCGGTGCTGGTCGGCCGCGACGACGTTCCGGACCGGTTGCGCGCGCTGGGCGTCACCGATCCCGAGAGCTTCGAGCTGCACAACAGCCGCGTCTCGCCGCTCGTGCCGAAGATGGTCGAGCTGCTCTATGCCCGGCTCCAGCGTCGCGGCTATCTGCGGCGCGACTGCGAGCGGATGGTGAACCAGGATCGCAACATCTTCGGTGCGCTGCTGCTGCAGCTCGGCGAAGGCGATGCGATGATCACCGGCATCACGCGCACGTACGGCGAGACGATGCGCCAGATCTACCGCGTGATCGATCCGGCCGCGGGCAAGACGCCGTTCGGCATCCACCTGCTCGTCGGGCAGAGCCACACGGTGTTCATCGCCGACACCACGGTGAATGAGCGCCCGACCGCCGAACAGCTCGCCGATTTCGCCGAGCAGACCGCAGCGGTCGCACGTCGCATGGGGCATGAGCCGCGCGTCGCGTTCCTGAGCTATTCGAACTTCGGCAATCCGAAGGGCGAGTGGCTCGACAATATCCGCGACGCGGTGACGGTTCTCGACGGCCGTCAGGTCGGATTCGAATATGAGGGCGAGATGGCGCCGGACGTGGCGCTCAACCCGAAGCAGCTGGCGAACTATCCGTTCGCGCGACTGTCCGGGCCGGCGAACGTGCTGATCATGCCGGGTCTTCAGTCGGCGCATATCTCGGCCAAGCTGCTGCGCGAGCTTGGTGGTGATTCGGTGATCGGGCCGATGCTGATCGGCATGGAGAAGCCGGTGCAGGTCGCGCCGATGACGAGCACGGCGAGCGAGCTGGTGACGCTGGCGGTGCTCGCCGCGGGTGGGATTGCTCGGTGAACTCTCCCTCTCCCCTTGGGGGAGAGGGAAGGGGCCCCGCGGCACTTGCCGTGGGAAGGGTGAGGGGTTTGAGGCTCGGACGGTGAGTCCCAACTGTCCCTTACCCTCCCACCGCTGCGCGGCGGGGCCCTCCCTCTCCCCCGAGGGGAGAGGGGTTTGTGATCAAGCGTCGATGCTCGTGCCTAGCGAGGCGTGGACGAGGCCGCCGTCGACGGTGATGGTCTCGCCGATCACGTAATCGCCGGCG
Source organism: Sphingomonas sp. Ant20 (assembly GCF_000783375.1). Classification (NCBI taxonomy): domain Bacteria; kingdom Pseudomonadati; phylum Pseudomonadota; class Alphaproteobacteria; order Sphingomonadales; family Sphingomonadaceae; genus Sphingomonas; species Sphingomonas sp. Ant20. Next base: position 7,147 of record NZ_JRVI01000033.1, on the reverse strand, counting down.
CGGCTGGCGAGGTAGATTGCGGCGCCGGCCATGTCTTCGTCGACGCCGACCCGCTTGGCCGGGATCCCTTGCGCGACAGCGTCGCCGTGATCGCGGGCGGCCTTGTTCATGTCGCTGGCGAACGCACCGGGGGCGATCGAGGTGACGTTGATCGAATCGGTCACGAGCCGCGCGGCCATGCGCTTGGTCAGATAGATCAGCGCTGCTTTCGACGCGTGATAGCTGTAAGTTTCCCACGGGTTTAGGCGCTGGCCGTCGATCGAGGTGATGTTGATGACCTTGGCCGGCCGATCGCGCGATCCTGACGCCTTGAGCGCTGCGTGAAGCGCCTGGGTCAGGAAGAAGGGCGATTTGACGTTGAGGTCCATGACCTTGTCCCAGCCAACTTCCGAAAACTCCTCGAACGGCACGCCCCAGGCCGCACCCGCATTGTTGACGAGGATGTCGAGCCGGCTCTCATGCTTGGCGAACTGCGCCGCGAGCGCCTTGCAGCCGGCGACGGTCGAGACGTCCTGCGGCAGCGCGATGCAGTTGGGGCCAAGTTCGGCCGCCGCGGCTTCGCAGACATCCGCCTTGCGCGACGAGATATAGACCTTGGCGCCTGTGCGATGAAGCCCGCCGCGATCATCTTGCCGATGCCGCGGCTGCCGCCGGTGATCAGCGCGACGCGGCCGTCGAGACGGAACAGGGTGGTCGTATCCATGCGGCATCCTCCAGAGATTTTTGCGACTGGTATCGCCGCGCGGCGTGCGTAGCAAACCCGTTTTTCGAATCGCCGTGGTTTGACGAGGTGGTGCGCCGTACTGTTAGCGCAAAGCCGGCCCTCCTGCGCTCTCTTGATGGGTGCGGGACTAACGATCCCGGCCCGCATGCGCGTGTCCGCTACATCGACGGCAGAGCATCGGAAAAGGGCGGCATAGTCGGCTAAAAAAGGGGCTCGTCGGCGCGGCAACACGCTTCGTCGGATATGGTTCCGCGACGCCTTTCAATTAAATCCGCACTCCCGTAGCCAGACTGTGACGAACGGGTTTTGACCGGGGGGTCTCGATGAATTTCAAGGCGTTAGCAGCGCGTTTTGCGCTGGTGGTATCGTGCGGCCTGATGACGGCCACACCGGCAGCGGCCCAGTTCTGGCAGTGCGTGACCTTTGCCCGCTCGGTGTCGGGCATCGAGATCCGTGGCAATGCGAACACCTGGTGGAGCCAGGCCGAGGGCCGTTACGAGCGTGGCCATGCACCAAAGGCCGGTGCCGTCCTTGCTTTCTCGCCCACCTCGCGGATGCGCGTCGGCCATGTCGCAATGGTCTCGAAGGTCGTCAGCGACCGCGAAGTGCTCTTGACCCATGCCAACTGGTCGCGCCGCGGTGCGATCGAAACTAATGTCCGCGCGATCGACGTGTCCGACGCGGGTGACTGGAGCATGGTCAAGGTCTGGTACGGGCCGCAGGGCGATCTCGGTACCTCGCCCTATCCGACCAAGGGCTTCATCTATTCAGGCCATGCACCGCGTGGCGACATGCTCGACGCCCCCGCCCAGCCGTCGCTCCAGATGGTCAGCGTGCCGAGCGCAACGCAGCGTGCCAACGCTGCTCAGCTCGCCACGGTGCAGCATGGCCCGACCGACCCGCGCGGCATCTTCACGCTCGTAAACGACGCGGGCTGAACCAGTTAAGCGATTACTGGGCCGCCATCGCCCGGAACGTCAGCGCATCGCCGTTCATGCAATAGCGCTTTCCCGTCGGCTTGGGGCCGTCGTCGAACACATGGCCGAGATGCCCGCCGCAGCGTCGGCAATGCACCTCGGTCCGCGCCATCCCGAGCGTCGAATCGACCCGGGTCCGCACGGCATTGGGCAAGGGCTGCCAGAAGCTCGGCCATCCCGTCCCGCTCTCGAACTTGGTCTTTGACGAAAAGGCGGGCAGCGCGCAGCCGGCACAGGAAAAGATCCCGGCGCGATGTTCGCCGTTGAGCGGGCTCGAATAGGGTCGCTCGGTTCCTTCCTTGCGCAGCACGTTATAGGCATCCGGCGACAGCTTCTTGCGCCACTGCGCGTCGCTCAGTGTGACCTCGAAGCGTTCGGCGGCCTGGGCGGACTGCGACGAGCAGCCCCAGAGGGCAAAGCCCGCCGCGCCGCGCCGGCGAGCGTGAGGAACGTGCGGCGATCGGGCGATGTGTGTGTCATGGTCATGATATAAGTACGAACCTTGCCGCGAACAGGATGCGCGCGGAGGCGGGCGATGAAAGTCAGTAGCGGCTGATCTCGACCGGGAGCGAACGATAGCCGTGGACGAAACACGCGGCGACCCGGGTGGGGGCGCCGACCACGTTGATCCGCATTCGGCGCTTCGCCATTTCCTCGAGCAGGATCGCGAGCTGCATCTCGGCGAGCCTCGCCCCGACGCAACGGTGGATGCCGTGGCCGAAGGCGAGATGACGGCGCGCATTGGGACGGTCGACGCGGATCGCGTCGGCATCATCCCCGAACACGCTCTCGTCGCGATTCGCCGACAGATACCACAGGGCCAGCTTGTCGCCGGCCTTGATCGACTGGCCCTGCAGTTCGGTATCCTGCGTTGCGGTGCGCCGCATGTGCGCGAGCGGCGTCTGCCAGCGGAGGATCTCGCTCACGGCGTTGGGAATGAGCGCCGGATCCGCTTCGAGCATGGCGCGGGCGTCGGGAAATGCGTCGAGGCCATAGGCCAGCGCCGACATCGAGTTGCGGGTCGTGTCATTGCCCCCGACGATCAGGAGGATCAGGTTTCCGATGAATTCGTGATGCTCCATATGCGCCATCGCATCCGAATGGATCATCATCGAGATCAGGTCGGGGGTCGGCGGCCGGTCGATCTTGGCGTTCCAGAGAGTCTGGAAATAGGCCCCGCAATCAAACATATGCGCGAGCCGCTGCTTGCGCGTCTCCTCGTTCTTGACGAGTTCGATGTCGCCCGCCCAGTCCGACCACAAGGTCAGCTTGCGCCGATCCTCCCAGGGGAAGTCGAACAGGATGGCCAGCATCTGCGTCGTCAGTTCGATCGCGACGCGGTCCACCCAGTCGAACGGCGTGTTCCAGTCGAGCCCGTCGAGGATCTCCGCGGTGCGCCGGCGGATGTCGGGCGACATGCGGGTCATCTCGCTCGGCGTGAAGGCGGGCGCCACCGTGCGGCGCTGGCTGGTGTGGATCGGGCGATCGCGCGCGATGAACATCGGCATGCGAACGTCGCGATCGCGGTCAAATCGGCGAGCGTGATGCCGCCGGCTTCGGAGGAGTAGAGGTCGGGCAGCGACTCGACCTCGACGATCCCCCGGTAGTTCGAGACCGACCAATAGGGGCCGAAATCCGAGCTCGCGACATGGTGGACCGGGGCATGCGCGCGAAGGTGGCGGAAGGGGGCGTGCCAGACATCGTCGCGGTAGAGGTCCGCGCGACTGACATCGAGCGGGTCGATCGGGGGTTTTCCGGCTGCCGCCCCGTTGGTTACGGGGCCGCCAAGCGGAGCCGTCGTGATGTCCCCTGCAAGCGTCGCCACCCATCACTCTCCTGTTTTCGGGCAGGAGACCAATTACTGACAGCGATGTCAACAACCTGTGTCAGTGCGGTTTCGCGCGGCGCCAGAAGGGCCGGGCGCTGCCCGACTGGAGCACGCCGCGGCGGAACAGTCGTGCGCCAACGACGATGAAGATCGTCACCCACAAGGCCTGCCAGGCCAAGGCGGCGACGTGCGGCCAGAGCTCGGGCGAATTGGCCGCGTGCCCGGCCATCGCGAAGGGCGAGGAGAGCGGGAAGAGCTCGGCGAGCGTCGCGATCCAGCTGCCGGGGCGCGAGACCGCGGCGGACGAGAGACCGAACATCGCGACCTGAAGGATCGTGATCGGCAGCGACAGCATCTGGATCTCGCGCATCGTCGAGGCCTGCGCGCCGACGCCGAGAAACACTGATCCCAGAAGCAAATAGGCCATGGTGAAATAGCCCGCGAAGAGCAGCGCGAACATCGGCCCGCCGACCGCGGGGCGGAGATCGCCGATCGCCGCCGCCGCGCCTGCGGGAAGCAATGTAGTGACCTGTCCGACGACGGTTCCCCAGAAGGCGACGAACAGCACCGCGACGCCGAACATGCCGATCAGCTTGCCGAAGAACACCGATTCGAGCGGGACCGCGGCGGCGAGCACCTCGATCACCTTGTTGTTGCGCTCCTCGGCCATCGTCCCGACGACCTGGCCGGAGAGGAACAGCGTCAGGAAGAAGATCCCGAACACCGCGAAGAACGCCGACTGATGCTGGCCGCCGACCGATCCGCGCGACCGCGTGATCCGGGTCTTGGTCACGTCGATGGGGGGCAGCGTGCCGCCCGCCTGTTGCGCCGCGAGCGTGGTCTGCGCGAGCGTCGCGAGATAGCCCGCGGCGCGGTCGCCGCGGGGACCATAGAGGATCTGCGGCGCCGCGAGCGGGCCGTAAAGCACTGCGGCGGCGTCGATATCGTTGCGATCGAAGGCGTTGCGCGCCTGTGCCGCAGGATCGGCGGCGGCGGCCGGCTGGGTGGTCAGGTCGGGCGGTCCCTCGCCTGGCCGGAAGATGCCGCGCAGCCGCGTGTCGGCCTCGGCCATCATACGCGACTCGGCGGCGGGGAGGATCGCGATGATCTGCGCCTTGTCCTGCGCGCCGTCGGTCACGCTGGCCGCGCCGAGCCCGCCGACCGCCCCGAAGGCGCCCATGATGAGCGGCGCGAACAGGAAGAGCAGGAAGATCGGGGTGAAGACGGTTGCGGTGAAATCGCGGCGGGCGATGGTGAAGGTCTGGCGCAGCGTGCGGCGGAAGCGGGTCATGGCTGCGCCTCCTGCTGGCCGACGATTCGCACGAACGCCTCGTGCAGCCCGGGGCGTTCGATCGAGAGCCCGGAAATGCCGTATCCCGCGTCGATCAGCCGGACCAGCAGCGTCTCGATCCCGCCGCCCGGCAGTTCGAACCGCCAGCCGTCGCGATCGGGCAGTGCGTCGGGGGGCAGCACGCCGCGGATCGCGGGGTCGGGACGGTGCGGGGTGTAGTGCACGCGCTGGGGCAGGACGCCGCGCGCGTCGTCGACGGTCCCCTCGAACCGGCGCTTGCCGCCGGCGATGATCGCCAGCCGGTCGCACAGCCGTTCCGCATGGCTCATGATATGCGTCGAGAACAGGATCGTCGCGCCGCGATCGCGCTCGACAAGGATAAGCTTTTCAAGACGTTCCTGATTGACCGGATCGAGCCCGGAAAAGGGTTCGTCGAGCACGAGCAGATCGGGCTGGTGGACGACCGAGCCGAGCAGCTGGACGAGCTGCGCCATGCCCTTCGACAATTTGCGGATCTTCTCGTCGACCGCATGGCCGAGCCCCGCCCCCTCCATCAGCGTGACCGCGCGCGCACGTCCGGTCTTCCAGTCGAGACCGCGCAGCGCGCCCATGAACGCGATCGCCTCGCGCGCCTTCATCGCGGGATAAAGTCCCCGTTCCTCCGGCAGATAGCCGACATGATCCGAGGCGTCGCGCGGGCTGTCGAAGCCCAGCAGCGTGCGGTGGCCTTCATCGGGCTCGATGATCCCGAGCAGCATGCGCAGCGTCGTGGTCTTGCCCGCGCCGTTCGGGCCGAGCACGCCGTAGATCGCGCCGGTCGGCACGGCGATGTCGACGCCGTCGACCACCCGCCGGTCGCCGAAGCGCTTGACCAGCCCGCTGGCCTTGACCGCCCATTCCTCGCCCACGCGCAAACTTCCTTCAAGCCGAGCGGCTGTGGTAGCGGGCGGACGTGCCCGACGACAAGCCATCCGACCTCGAATCGCGCGTGAAGGCCAAGGCGGCCGAACTGGGCTTTGCGGCGTGCGGGATCGCGCGCGCGGATGCGGCGCCGCTGGCGGGCGAACGGCTGCACCAGTGGCTGGCCGAAGGGCGGCATGGCGACATGATCTGGATGGAGGAGCGGCGCGATCAGCGGGCGAGCCCCGCCGGGCTGTGGCCCGCGGTGCGCAGTGTCATCGCGCTGGGCATGAGCTATGCGCCGAAGGACGATCCGCTGCGGCTGGCGGAGCAAGGCGAGGTCGGCCGGATCTCGGTCTATGCGCAGGGCGCGGATTATCACGACGTCATCAAGCGGCAGCTAAAGGCGCTCGGCCGGTGGCTCGCAAGCGACGCGGTCGGTGTCGAATATCCGTTCGATCTCAAGGTGTTCGTCGACACCGCCCCGGTGATGGAGAAGCCGCTCGCGGAGGCGGCGGGGCTGGGGTGGCAGGGCAAGCACACCAATCTGGTCAGCCGGAAAGAGGGCAGCTGGCTGTTCCTCGGTGCGATCTACACGACGCTCGAACTGAAGGGCGATGCCGCGGGTCGGGATCTGTGCGGGAGCTGTGACGCGTGCCAGCGCGCATGCCCGACCGATGCGTTTCCGGCGCCCTACAGGCTCGATGCGCGGCGTTGCATCTCGTATCTGACGATCGAGCATGCGGGGGTAATTCCTGAGGAATTCCGGGCGGGTATCGGCAACCGCATCTATGGCTGCGACGATTGCCTGGCGGTGTGCCCGTGGAACAAGTTCGCCGCCGCCGCGAACGCCAATCTCGCCTTTGCGCCGCGTGCCGAGTTGGTCGCGCCCGAGATCGCCGATCTGATCGCGCTCGACGATGCGGGATTCCGCCAGGTCTTTGCCGGATCGCCGATCAAGCGGATCGGGCGCGACAAGATGGTCCGCAACGCGTTGATCGCTGCGGGGAATAGTGGCGATCCGGCCTTGTCGGAGGGCGTCGCGGCGTTGCTGGGCGACCCGGCGCCGGTGGTCCGCGGGACGGCGGTGTGGGCGTTGTCGCGACTCGACGCGGTGCGATTCGCGGCCGAGAAGGCGGATCGTCGTGGCGGCGAAAATGACGACGGCGTCCGCGCGGAATGGGACCGGGCGAACTTAAGCTGACGCGGGCCAAGTGACGCGCGACAGGGGAAATTATTCACGACGCCGGTGTAGGGGCGCGCATTCGAGACTTGCCTTGCGGGGGCAATGCGGACAGCGGTGGCGGTCCAAGGGGCGATGATTGCATATGTTGGCATTTTCCACTGCTACGATGGTCGCCGCGCTGGCGGTGCAGGCCGTCGACCCGCTGCCCGTCGCGCCGGTCCCGGTCGCGCCGTCGCCGGTG
>NZ_JRVI01000032.1:0-10198 GCF_000783375.1 Sphingomonas sp. Ant20 | reverse complement strand
GCGGTCGCCAGGGCCGTTCAACGCGCTGGCGGTGCTCGGCTGCCGGTTCGGTGTCGCGAGCCACCAGCCGGGGGATCCCAGCGATCCGGCGGACGGTGCCGCGACTCTGATGCGGCGCGCGTTCGGTGCGCTCGCCAAGGCCAAGACCAGCGACGGCGCGATGCTGCAGATCGCATCGGCGGCGCACGACATGTCGCTCGATGCGCTGGCGATCGACCTGCACCACGCGATCGAGCTCGACGAGATCGACATCCGCTTCCAGCCGCAGGTCGAGATTGCGAGCGGACGGATCACGGGCGTCGAGGCGCTCGCGCGCTGGGATCACCGCAAGCTCGGGCCGCTGGGCGCGGATGCGCTGTTTGCGGCCGCGGACCGCGCCGATCTGGGGATCGCGCTGTCCGACCATATCCAGCGGCTGGTCCTGGCACGCGCGCTGGCATGGCCCGAGGCGCTGGCGACGCTGCGCGTGTCGCTCAACCTCACCGCGGCGGATATCGCGCGGCCCGGCTTCGCCACGCTGTTCCTCGCGCGGGTCGACGATAGCGGCTTTCCGCGCGGGCGCCTGACCGTGGAGATCACCGAGACCGGGCTGATCGCGGATCTCGCCAGCGCGTCGACGCTGCTCACCGAATTGCGCGGGGCGGGGTGCCGCGTCGCGATCGACGATTTCGGCACGGGCTATTCGAGCCTCGCTTATCTCAAGGACCTGCCGCTCGATTATGTGAAGATCGACAAGGCGCTGGTCCACGACATTGGCGGCAGCCCGCGCGACCGGGTCGTCGTCGCCGGCGCAATCACGATGGCGCGGTCGCTGGGCCTGTCCGTGATCGCCGAGGGGGTCGAGACACGCGAGCAGCTGGAGCTGCTCGCGGCGTGCGGGGCCAGCCTGTATCAGGGCTTCCTGCTGTCCGAACCGGTCGGCGACGCGGCCTTGCTCGAACTGGTGACCCGGACATGAGCCGGGCAGGATCCGCGATGATCGTCGCGGTTGCCGCAGCGACGGCCGTCACGCCCGTACTGGCCGCGCCCGACCGGGCACCCGCGTCGGTGGCGATCCGGGAGGCGATGGCGGCGAGCGCGGCGGGGTGGAATGCGGGCGACCTCGCCCGGTTCGTCGCGGTCTATGCCGAGGATGCGGTCTTCGTGACGCCCAAGGGTCTGGTACGCGGAAAGGCCGCGATAACAGCGCGCTATGCGCCGAGCTTCACGGGCGGTGGCAATACCCGGGGGCAGCTGAGCTTCGTCCCGGCCGAGCTGCGCGGGATCGATCCGACCCACGCCCTGCTGGTCGCGCGCTGGACGCTGACCGGCGCGACCTCGACCGAGACGGGGATGACGACCTTGCTGTTCGAGCGGCGCGGCGACGCATGGAAGATCGTCGCCGATCACAGCAGCTGAGCGCGGCGGCGCTCAGCCCGCCGCCTTTGCCAGCCCCTTCGACAATTGCAGCGCGCCGTGCAGCCGTGCCTTGGGATCGCCCCAGGCGCGCTGGAGCACCAGCTTGCTGTCGGGCCGCAGCCGCGCGACGCCGTTGAGCCGTTCGACATAGGCGAGCAGCTTGTCGATATTGGGCGGGGTGTCGTTGTGGAACGACACGAGCACGCCGCGCGGACCGACGTCGATCTTCGACACGCAGGCACGTTTCGCGTTCAGCTTTATCTCGATGACCTTGATCAGGTTCTCGGTCGCGTCGGGCAGCGGGCCGAAGCGATCGATCATCTCGGCGGCGAACGCCTCGATCTCCTGACCCTCCTCGAGCTCGTTCATGCGGCGATACAGCCCCATGCGGAGGTCTAGATCGGGGACATACTCCTCGGGGATGAGGATCGGTGCGTCGACCGTGATCTGCGGCGAGAAGTCCTTCGGGCGTGCGGAGGCGAGACCGCCGGACTTGGCGTCCATGATCGCCTCCTCGAGCATCGCCTGGTAGAGTTCGAAGCCGACCTCCTTGATGTGCCCGGTCTGCTCGTCGCCGAGCATGTTGCCGGCCCCGCGGATATCGAGATCGTGGCTCGCCAGCTGGAACCCGGCGCGAGCGAATCGAGATCGGACAGCACCTTCAGCCGCTTCTCGGCGGTCACTGTCATCTGCCGCTCGGGCGGGGTGACCAGATAGGCATAGGCGCGCGTCTTCGAGCGGCCGACGCGCCCGCGTAGCTGGTATAGCTGGGCGAGGCCGAAGCGGTCGGCGCGGTGGACGATCATCGTGTTGGCGGACGCGATGTCGATTCCGCTCTCGATGATCGTGGTCGAGACCAGCACCTCGAACTTTTTGTCGTAGAAGGCGGACATGCGCTCCTCGACCTCGGTCGGCGACATCTGGCCGTGCGCGACGACGAAACGGATCTCGGGCACCTGTTCGCGCAGGAACTCCTCGATCTCGGGCAGGTCGGCGACGCGCGGGGTGACGACGAAGCTCTGCCCGCCGCGATAATGTTCGCGCAGCAGCGCCTCGCGCAGGACGACGGGGTCGAACGGCATGATGTAGGTGCGCACCGCGAGGCGATCGACCGGCGGGGTCTGGATCACCGACAGCTCGCGGATGCCCGACATCGCCATCTGCAGCGTGCGCGGGATCGGCGTCGCGGTCAGCGTCAGCATGTGGACGTCGGCCCGGAGCGCCTTCAGCCGCTCCTTGTGCGTGACGCCGAACCGCTGCTCCTCGTCGACGACGACAAGGCCCAGCCGCTTGAAGTCGATATTCTTCGCCAGCAGCGCGTGCGTGCCGATGACGACGTCGATCGTGCCGTTCGCCAGCCCCTCCTTGGTCGCCTTCGCCTCGCTCGCGGTGACGAGCCGCGAGAGGCGGCCCATGTTCATCGGGAAGCCTTCGAACCGGCTGACGAAGTTGTTGTAATGCTGGCGCGCGAGCAATGTCGTCGGGCAGACGATCGCGACCTGCTTGCCGCCCATCGCCGCGACGAACGCGGCGCGCAGCGCGACCTCGGTCTTGCCGAAGCCGACATCGCCGACGACGAGCCGGTCCATCGGCTTGCCCGCGGACAGATCGGCGAGAACCTCCTCGATCGCGCGGTCCTGATCCTCGGTCTCCTCATAGGGGAAGCGATCGACGAAGCTGGGATAGCCGCTGGCGTCGGGTTCGAGCACGTCGCCGGGATGGAGCGCGCGCTCGGCGGCGGTCGCGATGAGCTCGCCCGCAATCTCGCGGATCCGCTCCTTCATCTTCGACTTGCGACGCTGCCAGCCTTCGCCGCCCAGCTTGTCGAGCGATGCGCCTTCCTCCGACGAGCCGTAGCGCGAGAGGACGTCGATATTCTCGACCGGCACGTAGAGCTTGTCGCCGCCGGCATAGCTCAGTGCGACGCAGTCGTGCGGGCTCTGGCCGACGGGGGATCGAGGTCAGCCCCTCGTACCGGCCGATGCCGTGTTCGGTATGGACGACGAGATCGCCGGGCGTCAGCGTCGCCAGTTCGGCGAGGAACGCGTCGGCGGATTTCTTGCGCTTCTTGCGGTGGACGAGGCGGTCGCCGAGCATGTCCTGCTCGGTGAGGACGGCGACACCGGGCGCGGTGAAGCCGTGGTCGAGCGGGAGGACGACCAGCGCGACGCCGAAGCTTTTCGCGGTATCCGCGACGCCGAGCGCCTCCTGCCAGGTTTCGGCGTGCTTGCCGCCTTTCAGTCCGTGATCGGCGAGCAGGCTTCCCAGACGTTCGCGTGCGCCGATCGAGTAGCTGGCGAGGATCGGCTTGCGGCCCTGCTTGCGTAGTTTCTCGACGTGATCGGCGACGGCTTCGTAGATGTTCGCCTGTGCGGCGCGTTCGGGGCCGAAATCGCGCGGGCCGTCGACGTCGAAGTCGAGCACGGTGGCGCTGGTCGGCTCGTGAAAAGGCGTGACGACATGCGCGGTGGCGGCGTCGAGCGCGACGGACCAGTGCGGCGCGTCGAGATAGAGCGCGGTCGCACCCAGCGGGCGATAGCTGCCGGGCTGCGCGGCTTCGGCGCGCCGGCGATTCGCATAGTAATCGGTGATCGATTCGAACCGGCTCTCCGCCGCGGCGCCGACCCCGCTGTCGCGGACGACGACGTCGTCACCGCCGAGATGGTCGAACAGCGTCGCCATCTTGTCCTCGAACAGCGGCAGCCAATGCTCCATGCCGGCGATGCGGCGGCCGTCCGAGATCGCCTGATACATCGGATCGCCCGTCGCGGTCGCGCCGAACGCGTCGCGGTAGCGCGTGCGGAAGCGCTTGATCGACTCCTCGTCGAGCAAGGCTTCGGAGGCGGGGAGCAGGACGAAGCCGTCGATCCGGCCGGTGGTGCGCTGGTCGGCGGCGTCGAAGGTGCGGACGCTCTCGATCTCGTCGCCGAAGAAGTCGAGGCGCAGCGCATGGTCCTCGCCCGACGGGTAGAGATCGACGATCCCGCCGCGGACCGCATATTCGCCCTGGTCGTGGACGGTGTCGGTGCGGACATAGCCGTTCGCCTGAAGCAACGTGGCGAGCGTATCACGGCCGATCCGTTCGCCGGGCGCGAGGCGGGCGACGAGCTGGCGGACGCGGAACGGGGTCAGGACGCGCTGGGTCGCCGCGTTGACCGTGGTGAGCAGGAGTTGCGGGCCTTGGGCTTGGCCTGCAGGCGGTGCAGCGCGGCGACTCGCTCGGCCATGATCCGCAGGGTCGGCGAGGCGCGGTCGTAGGGAAGGCAATCCCAGGCGGGGAAGCTCAGCACTTCGAGATCGGGCGCGAAATAGGCCGCGGTCGAGGCGATCGCGCGCATCGCCGCATCATCGGGCGCGATGAACACCGCGCGCGTCTTCGCGGCGCGGGCGAGGTCGGCGAGCAGCGACGGCTGGAACCCCGATGGCACGCCCGACAAGGTGAGCGGGGTGGTCGCGGAGAGGATCGTGTTCAGATCTGGCATATTCGCTTCTCGTTCCCCGGCGAAGGCCGGGGCCCAGTTGGGAAGGCAATCGTAAAACAGGTTTTGACGTCAATCATTGACGTCCCCCAACTGGGCCCCGGCCTTTGCCGGGGAACAGTGTCTCGGCGTTACTTCACGACCGTGACGTAGTTGATGTCGCGCATCGCCTGCATCATCGGGCCGTCCCATTCGGGCGGGCAGGGAATCGAGCCGATCGCCCAGCCCATGATGTCGACGTCCTGCTGTTCGAGCAGTGCCTCGAACCAGTCGAGCTGCTCGGGCGTCCAGCTGCGGCCATAGGTTTCGAAGAAGCCGCCGATCATCATGTCGGCTTCGCGCGTGCCGCGGTGCGAGCTGCGGAAGCCGAGGCGCTTGAGGCGGGTTTCGTGGTCCATCATATCTCCAACGCCGATTGACCGGCGACCCGCTGGCGGCGGGCGTCGGCTGGGCTATAGGGGGCAGATAGTCATGCGACCCGAAATCCTCAATCCGCTGTTCGCCGAAACCCTCGTCCTGAAAGGGGTGGGGCCTGCGCTCGCCAAGCCGCTCGACCGGCTCGGGCTCGCGCGTGTCGTCGACGTCGCCTTCCATCTGCCGACCGGCTATGTCGATCGGGTGCCCCGCACCGAGCTGATGTCGAGCGATGCCGGGCGGATCATCGTCATCACGCTGACCGCGCGCGAGTATCGCGTCAGCGCGGGGCGTGGCCCGACGCGGGTGCAGGCGACCGACGAGCATGGCAACTATGTCAGCCTCGTCTTTTTCGGCGGCAGTTCGGGCTGGGCGAAGAAGCTCCTCCCGATCGGCGAGGCGAAGCGCGTGTCGGGGCGGCTTGACGAATATGGCCAGGAACTGCAGATCGTCCATCCCGATATCGTCGAGCAGGACGAGGAGTTGCGCGAGCGCGAGCCGATCTATCCGCTGTCGGAGGGGCTGACATCGCGGCGGCTGGCGGCGCTGACGACGCAGGCGGTCGCGCGGGCGCCCGATCTGGCCGAGTGGATCGAGCCGGGGCTGAAGGCGAAACGCGAATGGCCGGGCTGGCACGAATCGCTCGCGCGGATCCACGCCGACCCGTCGGATGCCAAGGCGCGCGAGCGGCTGGCCTATGACGAGGTGTTCGCCAACCAGCTCGCGATGACGCTCGTCCGGGCTGATACCCGCAAGCGGCGGGGGCGTGCGCTGCATGGCGACGGGCGGCTGCGGGGCATGCTAAAGCTGCCCTACACGCTGACCGGCGCGCAATCGCGGACGGTGGGGGAGATCGAGGGTGATCTTGCGCAGACCGCGCCGATGCTGCGGCTGCTGCAGGGTGATGTCGGCTCCGGCAAGACTTTGGTCGCGGCGATGGCGATGCTGATCGCGGTCGAGGCGGGGGCGCAGGCGGCGATGCTCGCACCAACCGAGATTCTCGCGCGCCAGCATTACGAGACGCTCAGGAAGACGCTCGCCGGGCTGCCGATCGAGGTCGGCGTGCTGACCGGGCGCGACAAGGGGCGCGTGCGAGAGGCGACGCTGATGGCGCTGGCGAGCGGCGAGATCGATATCCTCGTCGGCACGCACGCGATCTTCCAGGATGCGGTCGCCTATAAGGACCTTGCGCTGGTGGTGGTCGACGAGCAGCATCGGTTCGGCGTCGCGCAACGGATGACGCTCCAGGCCAAGGGGATCGCGCCGCCGCATCTGCTGGCGATGACCGCGACGCCGATCCCGCGCACGCTGACGCTGGCGCAATATGGCGAAATGGACGTCAGCCGGCTCGACGAGATGCCGCCGGGCCGCCAGCCGATCGAGACACGGGTGATTTCGGAGGATCGGCTCGACGACGTGGTCAATGCGCTCGGCCGGCATCTCGCCGACGGCGGGCAGGCCTATTGGGTGTGTCCGCTGGTCGAGGAGAGCGAGAAGAGCGACCTCGCGGCCGCGGAGATGCGCGCGGAGACGCTGCGTGCGCGGTTCGGCGACAAGGTGGCGCTCGTCCATGGCCGGATGAAGCCCGCCGAGAAGGACGCGGTGATGGCCGAATTCTCCGCCGCGCGCACCGCCGTGCTGGTCGCTACGACGGTGATCGAGGTCGGCGTCGACGTGCCCAATGCGACGCTGATCGTGATCGAGCATGCCGACCGCTTCGGCCTGGCGCAGCTCCACCAGCTGCGCGGTCGGGTCGGGCGCGGGAGCGGGCGGTCGATCTGCCTGCTGATGCGTGGGAGCTCGCTCAGCGAGACGTCGCGCGCGCGGCTGGCTTTGATGCGCGAGACCAATGACGGGTTCCGGATCGCCGAGGAGGATCTGCGGTTGCGCGGCGCGGGCGAACTGCTCGGCACGAAGCAGTCGGGCGAGATGGCGTTCCGGCTCGCGACGCCCGACATGATGGCCGACCTGCTGCAATGCGCGCATGACGATGCGCGGCTGCTGATCGATCGCGACGGCGGGCTGGAGGGACCGCGGGGGCAGGCGGCACGCACCGCGCTGTACCTGTTCGACCGCGATGCCGGGGTCGCGTTGCTGCGATCGGGCTGACGGGCGGTCCGGTCAGCCGGTCCGGAGCATCGCCGCGAGCATGCCGTAATAGGCCTTGGGCGGGATCGTCCGGTCGAACGCGCAGCCGATCCGTCCGCCGAGCGACCAGCGGACGTGCGCAAGGATGTCACCGACGATCGGCATGCGGACGTGGAGCCGCTCGCCGGCGTCCAGATCGCCGTCGCAACGCGCCATGAGGCCGCTTGGCGAGACGTTGACCAACGTAAGCCTCAATTCGGTGCCTGCGCTGTCCGCCGCACGCGTGCGGTGCATCACTTCGTCGCGCGGCTCAGACCGCGTCTCGTGCCTAGACGTCGCTTGGTTCGGCATTGGTCAGTCCCCGCTGTGCCCCGGTCGAGGGCTAGGCCGACATCATGAAGCCCGTGCCACCAAGCATCCCTAACGCAGTGTTCATGACCGTGCCGGTCCGGCGGGTCAGCCGGGCAGCAGCATTCCGTGACGCTTCTTGCCGAGGCTGAGGCGGACCGGCGCGGCGACGGGGATCGTGGCGGCGGGGTCGCGCAGCGGTTCGCCGTCGACGCGTACCGCGCCTTCGCCGATCTTGCGTCGCGCCTCGCCATTCGATGCGACGAAGCCGAGCCCGACCAGCGCCTCGACGACGCCGATGCCGGTCCCGGTGCAGGTCAGGCTCGGCAGGGCGTCGCCCGACGCGCCTTCCGCGAAGGTCTTGCGCGCGGTCTCGGCCGCCTGCTCGGCGGCGTCGCGGCCGCGGCACATCGCGGTTGCCTCGTTGGCGAGCACGACCTTCGCGGCGTTGATCTCCGCGCCTTCGAGCGCCTCGAGACGCGCGATCTCGTCGAGCGGCAGGTCGGTGAACAGCCGCAGGAACCGGCCGACGTCGCGGTCGTCGGTGTTGCGCCAGAACTGCCAGTAATCGAAATGCGGCAGCTGATCCTCGTGCAGCCAGACCGCGCCCGACATCGTCTTGCCCATCTTGCCGCCGTCCGCGGTCGTGATCAGCGGGGTGGTGACGCCGTACACTTCGGTGCTGTCCATCCGGCGCGAGAGCTCGATGCCGTTGACGATGTTGCCCCACTGGTCCGAGCCGCCCATCTGCAGCCGGCATCCGGCGCGGCGCGACAGTTCGAGAAAGTCGTAGGCCTGGAGGATCATGTAGTTGAATTCGAGGAAGCTCAGCGACTGTTCGCGGTCGAGGCGGAGCTTCACCGAATCGAAGGCGAGCATCCGGTTGACCGAGAAATGCTGGCCGACGTCGCGCAGGAACGGGATATATTCGAGCGCGTCGAGCCACTCGGCATTGTCGAGCATCACCGCGTCCGTGGGGCCGTCGCCGAACGTCAGGAAGCGTTCGAAGATGCGGCGGATCGAGGCAACGTTGGCCTTGATGCCGTCTTCGCCGAGCAGCTTGCGCGCCTCGTCCTTGAAGCTCGGATCGCCGATTTTGCCGGTGCCGCCGCCCATCAGGACGATTGGCTTGTGGCCGGTCTGCTGAAGCCGGCGGAGCAGCATGATTTGGACGAGGCTGCCGACGTGCAGCGACGGCGCGGTCGGGTCGAAGCCGATATAGCCAGGTACGACCTGCTTGCCCGCGAGCGCGTCGAGCGCGGCGGCGTCGGTCATCTGGTGGACATAACCGCGCGCGGTCAGCGTGGTGAGCAGGTCGGACTGGTAGGTCATGGAGGAGCCACTAGCAGCGGTTGTGCGGTCCGTCATCCCGGCTGCGCGGTCGTCGTCACGGCCCGACGTCATCGCATTCTCAACCGTCATCCTGACGAAAGTCAGGATCCAGGGTTACAGGTCCTGGCGCTCATGGCTCTGGATCCTGACTTTCGTCAGGATGACGGATTTTGGCACGGTAAGTCCGTGGCAACGTACGCGCCGATTACATCCGCGGCAGTTGCGACGACGGGTCGACCGGGGTGCGGCCCTTGCGGAGTTCGAAATGGAGTTCGGGCCGGTCGGCGAATCCGGTGTCGCCTGAGAGCGCGATCGTCTGGCCGCGCTTCACGCTCTGGCCGCGCTGGACCAGGAGTTTCGAGGCATGGCCATAGACGCTGGTCCAGCCGCCGCCATGCTTGACGATCACCAGCCCGCCAAGCGCGGCAATGCCGTCGCCGACATAGGCGACGACGCCGTCGGCGGTAGCGCGGATCGGGGTCGAAACGGGAATGGCGATCTTGATGCCGTCGTTGCGTTCGCCGCTGGCGCCGTGACCGAACCGCTTCACGACGCGGCCATCGACCGGCCAGAGGAAACCGCCGCCCGCGAGCCGTACCGGGGCGGTGACGACCGCGCTTGGCGGCAGGACGCGTCGCGGGGTCGGGGTCGGGCGGACCGGCGCCTGGTTGCTCGCAAGCGCAGGCTCGCCGCCGGTCAGGATGTCGTCGACGTCGAGCGTGAACGCCGCCGCCCGATCGGCAAGGCTGGTGCCGCCTTCGGTGTCGGGGATGACGATGCGCTGGCCCGCACGCAGCACATAGGGTTCGAGCAGCGCGTTGACGGTGACGATGCGCGACCAGGCGACCCCATAGGCGCGGGCGATCGCGATTCCGGTCTCGCCGCGCCGGACCAGGTGATAGCGGCCTGCCGGGATGGTCAGTCGCTGTCCCGCCTGGATCGTGAAGGGCGGTTCGATCGCGTTGGCGCGTGCGATCGCCTCGCTGCTCGCCCCCGAGCGTTCGGCGATGGCGAGCAGCGTATCGCCGGGGCGGACCGTATAGAGTGATTGATCGACGCGTTGCGCATCCGCTGCGACCGGGCGCTCCTCCCAGGCGGGGCGCGGCGCCGAGCGTCGAGACGGGCGGGGTGCGATCAGC
>NZ_JRVI01000031.1:0-15541 GCF_000783375.1 Sphingomonas sp. Ant20 | reverse complement strand
CGTTCGCGCCCCGAGGCCGTGCCCGCCGATTTCGCGACGCGCGGCGGCGGCGCGCTGGTGTCGCGGCCGGCAAATTTCGAGGCAGCCTCTGCCGATCTCGTCGCTGCCAATGACGACCTGCCCGACATGGTCGCGCGCTATCACGGCCTCTGGCTCCCGATCGCGATCCTCTACGGCCGCGACGACCAGATTCTCGATCCCGAGGTACATGGCGCCCGCTTCGCCGACATGGTCCCCCACGCCGAGCTGACGCTGATCGACGGCGGCCACATGATCCCGGTGACGCGGCCCGACGAGACTGCTGCGTGGATCAGGACTCAGGCCGATCGTCTCGGCTGATCGAACCAGTCGAGGACTCGCCTCGACCTCAGAACAGACCGTCGCAGTCGTCCGCCTCCTCTGACAGCGCAGCGACCTCGGCTTCGGGCTGGTCCTGGGATGGCGAAAAGCGGGCGTGCACCTGGCGTTCGCGTGCCATCGTGTAGAAAGCGTTTATCGCGTGAAAAAGCTGCTCGCCGGTGGTCGAGATACTCTGGCTCGCTTCGACCAGCGGCATTGCCAGTGCATCGAGTTTCGCATTGATGCGCGCCAGCGGCTCGGCAAAGGCGGTTTCACAGTCCAGCGTGCTGGTCATCGCCGCGACGATGTCGTGGATCGCCCCCGCATCACGGTCGAGGCCGGACATGCCCTGACGCGTGAGCAACGCCCCCGCGCGAATGACCGCGAGCGCCTCGGGCAGCGACCCTGCCGTCGCTTCGTCGCCATCGTGGGGCGAGCCGATCGCGTCGGCGGCGTCGCTCAACTGTTCGAAGGCGCTGGCGATCGATGCCGAGACAGCCTCCAGGGTGTTGACGGCACAGCGGATCTCGGTCGCGATACGGGCCAGCCCGTCGCCCTCGCGGCCCATGCGGAACGAGCGCAGATCGGAATTCCACGCCATGATCCGCACGCCGCTCGTGACCCGGTGGATCGTCGTCAGCCGGTCGCCCAGGCGTCTGACGGTGGCGGAGGCTTCGGATCCCAATTGCGTCGACCGCATGTCGGCGTCGCGCAACTGCGCGGTGACCGCATCGACATCGGCGACGCTTTGCTCGAGCAGCTGCAGGAATGCGCCATCGCTCGTCCGCTCGACGCCGCTCGATTCATGCGGTGCCACCATCGTCGCGACCTGCGTTGCGATCGCGCGGAAATTGCCGCCCAACAGACGCGATTCCTTCTGGAGATCCGCGGCCGCGTCGGCGACCTGTGCCGCGAGCATCGCCATCACCTGGCCTTCGAGCGCGCTGGCGGCAGCCGGATCGCCCGCGCGATTGAGCTCGTCGACCGCCGTACCGAGCAGGCTGCAGGCCTGCGCGACATGTTCGAGCCGCTGCCGGGTGATGTCGCCGATCTGCAATGCGCCGTGCGCCGCGGACAGCTTGCTGCGAATGTCCCGGGCAATCGTCGCGATCGTCTCGGCACGCCGCGCGGCCTCGATCTGGTTCTGCTGGAGTCCGATCGCGTCCGCGGCGAGTTTGTCGGGAACATGCGGGCACAGGCGCGCGCATTCGGACGCCAGCACGCGATTCACCTCGACGACGCAGGGAACCGTCGATGCGAGCTGCCCGACCTCCTTGCTGATCTCGTGGATCTCGCGTTCGCTGACGTCCAGTTCGGCGACCATCGCGTCGGCGAACTCGGCAAAACCGTGCGCACCGGCGGCCGCGACTTTCAGATACTGCCCGCAGATCTTCAGCAGATCGAGCGTCCGGTCGACCCGCCCGATTTCCGTCTGCACCGTTCCGCTCGCCTGCTGAAGGATGTCGAGCGAATGCTGCCGCGTCTTCTGTCGCGCGGGCAGGCTGGCGAGCTGGTCGGCATTGGCCTGCATCGTCGCGACCGCGCGGTCGGCGGCATCCCGGTCGAGCGCATTGGTGACGCTTTCGAGGCTGCCGATCAGGTTTCCGACCGTGTCATAGGCGCGTTCCAGCGAACGCCCGGCATCGACGAAGCGCTGGTCGAGCCCGCTCGCCACGCTCTCGAGCTCGGTTGCCAGCACGCTCCAGGCCGGCATTTCGTCGCCGTCCCGATCGGACTCGACAGCCCTGTGTTCGACCCATGTCATCGTCCTAGCCCCTATTGTGCCGTTGCGTGCAAGACGTCGCGGGCGATGTGATGCAACGGGACGACCCGATCGACGCCGCCCAGCGCGATCGCTTCCTTGGGCATGCCGAAGACGATCGACGTCGCCTCGTCCTGCGCGAAGGTGCGGCCGCCCGCCTGTTTCATCTCGAGCATCCCGCGCGCGCCATCGTCGCCCATGCCCGTCATGATGACGCCGATCGCGTTCGTCCCCGCAGCGGTCGCCGCCGAGCGGAACAGGACGTCGACCGATGGCCGGTGACGCGAGACCAGCGGCCCGTCGCGGACCGCGACGAAATAGCGGGTCCCGCGCCGCTCGATCATCATGTGCTTGCCGCCGGGCGCGATCAGGACGGTGCCCGGCAGGACGGGATCGCCGTCCTCGGCTTCCTTGACGGTCACGACGCACAGCGTGTTCAGCCGATTGGCAAAAGCGCGCGTGAAGTTTTCCGGCATGTGCTGAACCACGACGACACCGGGCGTGGTCGCGGGCAGCGCCGTGAGGACTTCGCGTAGGGCCTCGGTTCCCCCGGTCGATGCGCCGAGGCATACCACGCGCTCGGTCGCGCGGTTCATCACGCGACCGCTCGGGGGCGGCAGGACGGCGTCCGCGGTGAGCTTCTGCTCGAGCCGGCCCGGCCGGCTGCCATTGGACGACCGGAGCGAGACCCGCACGCGCGCCGCCGCCTTGATCACGTCGCGGATCTGGAGATTGTGATCGGCGAGATGCTCGGCGAGACCGGCACGGGGCTTCACGATGACGTCGACCGCGCCCGCCTCCAATGCCTGCAGCATCGCGTCGGAGCCCTTTTCCGTGACCGACGAGCACATCACCACGGGAAGCGGGCATTGTGCCATCAGCTTCTTCAGGAAGGTGATCCCGTCCATGCGCGGCATCTCGACATCGAGCATCATCACGTCGGGCACTTCGTCCTGGATGCGGCGGGCTGCGCTGAACGGGTCGGCGGCAGTGCCCATGACGGTGATCTCTGGATCCTCCTCTAGGATCGCCGCAAGGGCATGCCGCGCGACCGCGGAGTCGTCGACGATGAGCACACGGATCTTTCCGGAGATGGCCATGGATCAGCTCCGCTGGAAAACGGTGTGGGCGACGGGCACGAGCGGGAGGTCGTGCCCCGTGATCGATTCCGAATGCCCCAGAAACAGGTAGCCACCCGGCGCGAGCCTGCTGACGAGCTTCGAGACGACCTCATGCTGGGTCTGCTTGTCGAAATAGATGAGGACGTTGCGGCAGAAGATCAGGTGCATCGGCTCGCCGACCGGATAGACCTCGTCCATCAGGTTCAGCCGGGCGAACGCGATCGCCCGGCGCAACTCGGGTATCACGCGGACTTCGCGGCGCGCCGGATCACGCGATTCCATCAGATATTTGCGCCGCAGCGCCGCCGGAACGGGCTCTGCGAGATCGGCGGGGTAGATGCCGCGCCGGGCGATCTCGAGCACCTCGGTGTCCAGATCGGTCGCCAATATGCTGTAGGCGATGCCGCGGCGCGTGGCGGCAAACTGGTCGAGCAGCATCGCGATCGTGTAGGGCTCGGGCCCGGTCGAGCAGGCGACGCTCCAGGCACGGATCGTCCGCAGATAGGTCGCTTCCAGGCCGGGGAGGGCGACGTCGCGCAGAAAGTCGAAATGGACCGGTTCGCGGAAGAAGTCCGTCTTGTTGGTCGTCACCGCGTTGATTAGGTGGATGCCCTCCTGATCGAGATTATTGTCCGTCAGGACATGGCGACAATAGGCCTCGAGCGTATCGAACCCCAGCGCGCGTTGCCGACGCCGCAACCGCCCTTCGAGCATCGTCCGCTTGCTCGCCGGCATCCGGATCCCGGCATAGTCGAAGATATAGTCGGCGAGCTTCGCGAACTCGCGCGGGCCGATCTGGTCCGAGGCGCTCGGCGTAGATTTGACGATCGGGGAGATGAAGGACACGGGAGCCAGCTCCAGAAATGACGAGGGACCGGTCGAGGCGGCACCATGAGGATTGGGTGTCAGGGGTCGCGACGCGACCCCGTCATGCGGCGCTGGCGTGCAGGGCGTTGACCTCGGCGCTGGAGAAGATCTGCGCGACATCGACCAGCACGACGAAACCCTCGGTCCGCTTGACCACCCCCGCAATATAGCGCGACGGCCAGCGGACGCCGATATCGGGCGCCGCGCCGATCTGGCCGCGGTCGAAGGTGCTGACCTCCAGCACCCGGTCGACGACGAGGCCTAGGACCAGGTTGCGCCCATCGACGGGGACATCGATCACGAGGATCCGCGTGCTCGGCGTCGGCGCGACCGGCGGCAGGCCGAGGCGGCGTCGCAGGTCGATCGTCGTCACGCCCTCGCCGCGCAGATCGGTCAGCCCCAGCAGATAATCGGGGCCGTTCGGAATGTGGAAGGTCTCGCTCCAGTCGAGAATCTCGCGGACCAGCGTGACGGGCACCGCAAAGGTCTCGGCACCCAGCCCGAAGGTCACGGCCTGCAGCTCTCCGGCGACGCTCATGCCGCGCACCCAGCACAGGCTGCGGAGCGGGGGCGTGCCGCACCACCTGGCCGGGACCCGCGGGACCGATCAGTGGCCGTCGCCGAGCATCGTTCGATTGACCCGTACATGTCGGTCCTTCCAGCGTCAGAGGAGTGCCGGCGCGAGCACGGCGGGGGTGGCGCGGCCACCGAGCAGCGGGTCGAAGATCCGCGCGATATTGACGAGGACGATGACGCCCTGCGGCGTACGCACCAGTTCGCGGATGAAATCGCGACGCCAGCGCAGGCCGACCGTAGGCGGGGTCTCGCTGGCATCGTGGTGCAAGGTCGCGACCTCGTGCACCTTGTCGGTGCGGATGCGATCTGCGTCGGGACACCGTCGACGTCGAGCTCGACCACCACGATCCGGCTGTCCATCGTCGATTCCGCCGAGGGCAGGCCGAACGCCAGGCGCAGGTCGGCGATCGGGATGATCTTGCCCCGAAAGTTCGCGACGCTCGCGACCAGCCGGTCCGCACCCGGCACGACCGTTTCGGGCAGCAGGTCCAGGATCTCCCGGACAAGGACCGCCTCGACCGCGAACTTCTCGGCTTGCAGATCGAACGTCAGCACCTCGAGCCGGCCGTCTTCGTCCCACTGGGTTTCCGTCGTGTCTTCCATGGTCATGCAACGGCGCGAAGCCGCTCCTCCTGATGCTGGCCCAGCGCGACGAGCTGGACGACGTCGAGAATCAGCGCGACGCCGCCATCGCCGAGGATTGTCGCGCCGGCGAAGGTCGGGACGTTGCAGTGCACCGCCGACATCGGCTTGATCACGGTCTGGTGGCTGCCGATGATCTGATCGACCACCAGCCCGACCCGCTCGGTGCCGGTCGCGATGATGACGATCTTCTGGTGGACGCTGGGCTTCGTCCCCGTCGCGAACATCTCGCGCAGCCGGACGAACGGAACGAGCCGATCGCGCAGCGTGATGAAGCTCCGCCCGCGCGAACGCAGGTCTTCCTCGAGGCTGAGTTCGATGCATTCCTCGACCACGGCGAGCGGAATGACGTAGCGACCGTCGCCGACCCGGATCAGCAGCCCGTCGATGATCGCGAGGGTCAGCGGGATGCGCAGCGACATCGCCGATCCCTGGCCCGATACGCTCGCCACCTCGATCGTGCCGCGCAGGCTCTCGATCGTGCGTTTGACCACGTCCATCCCGACGCCGCGACCCGACAGGCTGGTGATCTGCGGTGCGGTCGAGAAGCCGGGATGGAAGATCATCTGGAGCAACTCCTGGTCGCTCACGATCTGTCCCGGCTGGAGCAGGCCGTGCGCCTCGGCCTTGGCGCGCACGCGCTCGCGGTCGATCCCGTGGCCGTCGTCGCGGATCGTGATGACGACCTCGCCACCCTCCTGACGCGCGGACAGCCGAACCTGCCCGACCTCGGGCTTCCCTGCGGCAAGGCGCCGCTCGGGCGGTTCGATCCCGTGATCGCAGGCGTTGCGGATCAGGTGGATCAGCGGATCGGCGAGCCGTTCGATCACCGTCTTGTCGACCTCGGTCGTCTCGCCGTCGGTCGACAGCTCGATCGTCTTGCCGGTATCGCGCGCGATGTCGTGGACGAGGCGGCGGAAGCGGCCGAACAGCGTGGCGACGGGCACCATGCGGAGCACCATCACCGTGTCTCGCAATTCGCTCGCCAGCCGCTCGATCTCCTCGGAGATGGAGCGAAGCGCGACGTCCGTCGCGTTGCTGCCGCTGCTATGCGCGAGCTGCGACAGCCGGCTCTGGACGATGACGAGTTCGCCCACCCGGTCCATCAGCAGGTCGAGGCGTTCGGCTGGTACCCGAACGCTTTCGCCGGTCTTGGGCGCGCCCCGGCCGTTCTGGGTGGTGGCCGGGTCGCGATCCTGCACCGGTGGCATCGTGTCGACCCGTGCGGGCGGGAGCGCAGACGGCGTCGTGCCCGCGTCGGACGGCGGCGCGGCGTCATCCACAGCGTCGCACGACGTGTCGCCGATCGCTTGATCTGAAGGTCCAGGTCGTCGAGCACGAAGATGAAGACGTCCTCGAGGTCATCCCGCGACACCGCGCCGCGCACTTCGATATCCCAGCCGATATGGCATTCGGTCGGCACCAGCTCGGCAAGCGGCGGCACCTGGTCGGTCCGCGCGACGATCCGGCAGTCGCCGAGCGTGCGCAATTCATCGAGCAGCGCGAGCGGGTTGATGCCATTCTGCATCGCTTCGGGGGGCAGGCGGAGCGACAGCTGCCACCCCTGCAAAACGGGCGGCGCCTCCGGCGTCGGCGCGGGTGCGCCGTCCAGCGCCGCCTGCAGCTTTGCCAGGATCGCGTCACCCTCCGCCTTGCGGTCAGTCGCGTCGCCCTCGATCAGCGCGCGCATGTGATCCTGCGCGGACAGAATGACCGCGATCAGCTGTGGCGTGGCGGGGGTCAGGTTCTTGCGGACGCGGTCGAAGGCGGTCTCGCAGTGATGCGTGAAGCTGGCCAGCGCGTCGAAGCCGAACATCGCGCCCGAGCCCTTGAGCGTGTGCAGCCCGCGGAACACTGCGTCGATCAGCTCGTGATCGTTCAGCCGGTGACCGAGATCGAGCAAGCCCTGCTCGACCTGTTCGAGCACTTCGCCCGCCTCGACGCGGAATGCGGCGACGGGGTCGTTCTGGCTCACCGTCCGAGGACCTTGCGCACGACCCGGACCAGCTGTTCAGGAACGAACGGCTTGACCAGCCAGCCGGTCGCGCCGGCGGCCTTGGCCTGCTGCTTCATCGCATCCTCGGATTCGGTGGTGAGGAACAGGATCGGGGTACCGCATTGCGCGGGGTTCTTGCGCAGCGCGCGGATCATCGACAGCCCGTCCATGTTGGGCATGTTGAGATCGGTGATGATCATGTCGAAGCGGCTGCCGCTGGCCTTGCTCAGGCCCTGCGCGCCGTCGGCGGCCTCGCTGACGGTGTAGCCAGCCCCGGTCAGCGCCATGCGGATGGCGACGCGTATGCTGGTGGAATCATCGACGATAAGGATGGATGCGCTCATCGCGGCAAATCTCCGTGAAACCAGAAATTCTGATCGGCTGATGGGATATCGGTGAGGAAGCCCGCGCGCTCGAGCAGCGCCGCCAGCGCGTCGTGCACCGGCATTGCAAGGCGCAGGGACTTGCCGTCGCGTTCGGCCTGACGGCGCGCCGCGCAGACGAGCTGCAAAAGGCTGACATCGGCTTCGGCAACGGCGGAGAGATCGAGTTCGATCGCGTCATGCTGCTCGAGCTGTGACGCGAGGTCCGCGGCGAAGGGCACCACCGAGCTGGTCGTGACGGTGGCCGGTACAAGGATGATTTGCGCCATGCGTTCCCCCATTCTCTCCGACCGGCAGCTTCGCGCGGCCGGGTCCGCTGGTTCATTATAGACGGCGGCCAAGAGGTCCGTTCCGGACCCATCGCTTATTTTCGATCAGGTCGTCATTAACGCCGCAAGGCGATCGCGCCCGACGGCGCGATCGCCTCACCACAGCGTCAGCGGTTGCGTCTGATTACCGGCTAGGCCGCCCGTTGAAGCAATCCGCGCTCAGGCCGCCTGCGCGCCGAAAGCATCGTCGTCGGCGTCGGTGCCACCCTTGATCAGATCGAGCGCGAAGCCGTTCACGCGGGCCTGCTGGTCGGCGATAGAATTGGGCTTTGGCCGCTTGGCCTTGGCGCTTGGCCGTGCGGCGATCGGGCTGCGCGCGCTCACCTTGCGCTGCACCGCCGGGGCCGGCCGGCGATGGCCAAGGTCCGCCCCGCCGCCGGTCCGGAAATAGGCGATGCTGGCCTGGAGTTCCTCGGCCTGCGAGGCGAGCTCCTCCGACGTCGCGGTGATCTGTTCGGACGCACCGGCATTCTGCTGACTGATCAGGTCGAGCTGCTGGATCGCTTCGTTGATCTGTGCCGCGCCGATGTCCTGTTCACGGCATGCCGCGCTGATCTCGGCGACGAGTTCGGCGGTGCGGCTGATGTCGGGCACCAGCTTGGTCAGCATGTCGCCGGCTTCGGTCGCCGCGGCGACGGTCTGCGAGGACACCGATCCGATCTCTGCCGCTGCGACCTGACTGCGTTCCGCGAGCTTGCGGACTTCCGAGGCGACGACGGCAAAACCTCGGCCATGTTCACCGGCGCGCGCCGCCTCGACCGCGGCGTTCAGTGCTAGCAGATCGGTCTGCCGGGCGATCTCCTGGACGATACCGATCTTCTCGGCGATCGTCCGCATCGCGTTGACCGCGCGCTGGACCGCGATCCCGCTGAGTTCGGCGTCCTTCGCCGACTGGCGGGCGATCTTTTCGGTCTGCGCGGCATTGTCCGCGCTCTGCTTGATGTTGGCGGCAATCTCTTCCATCGCCGAAGACGCTTCTTCGGCAGCCGCCGCCTGCTCGGTCGCGCCTTGCGAGACCTGCTCGGAACTGGCCGACAGCTCCTGGCTTCCGGCCGAGACGTTGTCGGCGGCGCCGCTGGCCTTGCCGACGACGTTGCGCAATTGCTCGATCATCCGCACCAGCGCCTGGCCGAGGACATCCTTGTCGGACATGGGCTGGTGCGACACCGCCAGATCGCCATCGGCAATCTTGTCGGCCAGATCGGCACTCACCCGCAGATTGTCGACCATCCGCACGATCGCCTGTCCAAGCGTATCCTGATCGGACAATGGCTGATGTGCAAAGCTCAGATCACCGTCGGCGATCTTGTCGGCGAGACTGGCGCTTACCCGCAGATTGTCGACCAGCGCGTTGATCGAATCCTTCATGCGGCGGTGGTCGCCCTGGCAGGGGATCTCGACCATCTCGCGCAGGTCGCCGACGCTGGCGAGGTTCAGGACGCGATTGCCCTCCTCGATCGGCAGCAGCGTCGCGTCGAGCATCGCGTTGATCCCGCAGACCAGTCCGGCGAAATCGCCAACGAAGCGCGTCTCGTCACCGCGCTGGCCGAGCTCGCCCGCGGTCGATGCCTTGATCAGCCGTTCCACCTCGCCGATGATGTCGCGCAGGTTGCGCCGCAGCGTCTCGACGGTGTCGTTGATGAACGCCTTCTTGCCGGGAAAGGCTTCGAGCGGCGCGTCGAAATTGCCTTCGCCAAACGCCTTGATGCAGGCCATCGCCTTCTTTTTTACGGCGATATGGTTGGCGACCATGGTATTGACGCCGCGCGCCATGGTGCCGAAGTCGCCCTTGAACCGGTCGGCCGCGACGATGACGTCGATGTCGCCCTTGTCGTGCTCGGAGGACATGTGGTTCAGTTCGCTGATCAGGCCCTGCAGATTTGCGCGCAGCGTCTCGATCGTCTCGTTGATGAACGCCTTCTTGCCCGGGAAACGCTCTAGCGGGGCGGCGAAATTACCCTCGCTGAATTCCCTGACGCAGGCCATCGCGGATCTTTTGACCGCGATGTGGCTGCCGACCAGAAGGTTGAGCCGCTTGGCCATGACCGCGAACGTCCCGTGAAACTCGTCGATCGGCAGGATGGCGTCGATATCGCCCTTGTCATGCGCAGCGCTCCAGTCGTCGATCCGGGCGCTCAACTGGCCAACCGGGCGCAGCGCGCGATCGAGCATCTGGTTGATCGCGCAAAGCACCGTCTGGGTCTGGCCGTTGGCGAGCGAAGTATTCGCCCGTTGCGAAAAGTCACCATCGGCAAACATGCTCTCGAGGCGCGCCAATTCGGACGTGAGGACGTCTGACGAGACGCCGCCGAGGATCTTTGCCAACATCAACGGATTCCTTTGTGCTGCATCATGTGAATCGATAGCTCAAACAAACTGGCGGCGATTTGCCGTCGTCTAAATCTCACACGTCACGCCGATCTGGCCGCCAGCCGCGGAATCGGGGGACCGCCCATCAAGGTCAGCTTGATTATAGAGCGGTCAGGGCAGGGACGGTTTGGAGCGCGCGACAATTTTCGAGATTGCGATCCGGTGCGCCAAGAGGCTGCCACCCGCACGTCGATGCGTGCCGGATCATGGACGTGGTCTGCGCCTGTAAATCCTGACCGGTTCTGCTAGTGGACGGCGATGCTCAAAATACGAACCAAGCGCCAGGGGATGGTGACGGCGCGCGCGCTCGATCGGCTTGCGGCCGTCGAGGACTCGGTGAATGCTCTCGGCGACGAGGATCTGCTCGACCTCGCGGACATTTTCGCTGCGGGCGAGGCGACCCCGCTGCGCGAGATGGCGCAGGCCGAGATGCGCCGCCGCGCGCTCAGCCTGTGAAGCGATTCCCGTCGCGCTTCCGGCGCCTCGATGGCGCGCTCGCCGATCTCGCCGTCGAGGAACCGATGTTGCTCACCGAGCTCGACGGCTTCCTCACCGGGCTGCTGATCTCCCCGGAGGCGATCGCGCCGGGCGAGTGGATGACGGTGATCTGGGGAAGCGAGTCCGATGGCACGCCGCCCTTCGAGGATCCGCTCGACGTGCAATGGTTCGCCGATGCGGTGGCGGCGCGACGTGATGAGATCGCGCGCGACCTTGCCCGCGGCAAGCTTCAACCGATCTTCGACGTCGATGAGCGCGATGGTGAAGTTCTGTGGGAATATTGGATCGACGGCCTGACCGATGCGGTCGCGTTGCGCCCCGCGGCCTGGGATGCGCTGGCCGACGACCCCGCAAGGGCGGCCCCGTGGTCGCAGCTGGCAACGCTGATCGCGGTCGCGGGCAATGAGAGCGACCTCGACAGCGTTGAGATCAACGCGCTTCAGGACCGGGCGCCGGCCGAACTGACCGACGCCGTTCAGCGCTTGTACGCAGCGCAGGTGAGCGTCGCCGGCCCGTCGTCACCCGACGCATCGGCGACGACGGCATCGAAAGTCGGCCGCAACGATCCGTGCCCTTGCGGGTCGGGGAAAAAGCACAAGCGCTGCTGTGGCTGATCGGGGACGAGGGCGGCACGATGTGTGCCGGCCCCGCGTCCCCTCGGTCACCTCAGGCGCTCTGCCGCATTACGCGAGCTCGATCTTCCCGTTCATGCCGGGCCAGTCCGAATAGCCGACGGCGCCGCCGCCATACCAATATTGCTTCGGCGCCTCGGCCAGCGGCGCGCCGGTGCGCAGCCGGTCGACGAGATCGGGATTGGCGAGGAAGGGGCGACCGAAGCTGAACAGGTCGGCATTGCCTTCTGCCAGCGTCTTTTCGGCAAGCTCCAGCGTATACTGGTTGTTGGCGATATACGCGCCCGAGAAGCGTTTGCGCAGCGCCTGGAAGTCGACGCCGTCCGGCACGTCGCGCGTCTGCTGGGTCACGCCTTCGATATCGTGGATGTACAGCAGCCCGATCTCCGACAGGGCATCGACGAACGTGTCGAAGGTCCGCCCGACCTGGCTGTCGAGCGGGGTCTTGCCCGGCTCGGTCGTCGCGGGCGAGATGCGGATCCCGACGCGGTTTGCGCCCCAGACATCGACGACGGCGCGAACGACGTCGAGCGGGAAGCGCAACCGGTTCTCGATCGTGCCGCCATAGACGTCGCTGCGCTGGTTGGTGCTGTCGCGGATGAACTGTTCGAGCAGATAGTTGTTCGCGGCATGGACCTCGACGCCGTCAAACCCCGCGGCCTTCGCCTGTTCGGCAGCGCGGCGGTAATCCTCGACGATCGCGGGGATCTCGTCCGTCTCCAGCGCGCGCGGGGTGACGAAATCCTTCATCCCGTCGTTCGTGAAGGCCTGGCCCTCCGCCTTGATCGCGGACGGCGCGACGGGGAGCGCGCCGTCGTGGAGATCGGGATGCGAGATGCGGCCGGTGTGCCACAGCTGCAGGAAGATCGCCCCGCCACGCCGATGGACGGCCTCGACGATCGGCGTCCATGCGGCGACCTGCGCGTCCGACCAGATGCCGGGCGTCATCGCATAGCCGCGCGCCTGCGACGAGATGTTGGTCGCTTCGCTGATGATGAGGCCGGCATCGGCACGCTGCGCATAATAGTCGGCGGCAAAGTCGGGCGGTACACCCTCGTCGCTCGAGCGGCTGCGCGTCAGCGGCGCCATGACGATACGGTTCTGCAGTCGCAGTTCGCCGATCGTGACGGGCTGCAGGACGGGGCTGTCGGTCTGGTCGGACATGATCTGATCTTCCGTTGGCGTGGGGGAAAAGGGGGGCAGCAAGCTGTAACGCGCGAGCAGCCGCTAGATCCCGGCACGGCGGTAAGGGGAAGTGTCATCGCGACAGAACAGGACGACCTTCCGTATCCGGTTATGAGACACGGGCGCGGGTGTCGATGCTCGACCCCAACGGGATTTAGGCGATCACGGGCGGCTGTTGCTTCGGGGTCATCCGAAATCGCGTCACGAAGGCGCTCGAGGCCGCAAACGGTTCGCAACGCGGCGGGTGGGGCAGCACAGCGCCGGTCGGCGACCGCCCGACCGGCGCGTGTCGCGCTTCCCCTAAAGGGCCACCCTATAGCAGCTTGTCGAGGGTGATCGGCAGATCGCGGACGCGCTTGCCGGTGGCGTTGTAGACCGCGTTGGCGACCGCCGCCGCGACGCCGGTGATGCCGATCTCGCCGATCCCGTGCGCACCCATCGGTGTGTGGGGATCGGCGATATCGGTCCAGATGACGTCGATTTCCGGAACGTCGAGGTGCACGGGGATGTGGTATTCGGCGAGGCTGGGGTTCATGACCCGGCCGTTGCGCTCGTCGAACTGCGTCTCCTCCATCAGCGCCATGCCGAGCCCCATGATGATCCCGCCGCGGAACTGGCTCTTTGCCGTCTTGGGGTTGAGGATGCGCCCGCAGTCGAACGATCCGAGGATGCGGCTGACCCGTGTCTCACCGGTAATCGCATTGACCCGCACCTCGCAGAAGATCGCGCTGTGCGAGTGCATCGACCAGTGCATCAGTTCGAGCGGTTGCGACGCCGCCGCGGTGACGGTGACGCTGTCGCGCTGCGCACGCGTCAGGATCGAGGCGTAGCTTTCACGCTGCGACGGGTCGTCGATCTTCGCCAGCCCGGCATCCTCGCTGCCAACCGTATCCGCCGACAGCCCCGCGAGGGGCGAGTCGTTGCCGGCCAGCTTGAGCAGCTCGGCGACCAGTGCGTTATGCGCCGCGATGACGGCCGCGCCGATCGCCGCGGTCTGCTGCGATCCCCCCCGCCATGATCGCGCCCGGGATCGAAGAGTCGCCATAGCCGACCTCGACCTGATCGAGCGACAGACCCAGTCGTTCCGCGCCGACGATCGCGGTGGTGGTCGAGGTCC
This sequence comes from Sphingomonas sp. Ant20, assembly GCF_000783375.1. Lineage (NCBI taxonomy): Bacteria > Pseudomonadati > Pseudomonadota > Alphaproteobacteria > Sphingomonadales > Sphingomonadaceae > Sphingomonas > Sphingomonas sp. Ant20. Next base: position 1,724 of record NZ_JRVI01000031.1, on the reverse strand, counting down.
CCATGCCCATTTCCGCCGCCGCGACCTCGATCAGCGCGCGCACGGCGTCGCCGTCCCGCGTGAGGGTGATGCGCGCCTGTGCGCCGGGCATCCGGTAATAGGGATAGGTCCCTGTCGCGCAGCCCATGCCGATCTGCCATTCGCCATCGCGGCGCGTGGCCGGTTCGACACTGCGATCCGCCCAGCCGAAATGATCCGCACCGTTGCGCCACGCCTCGACGATATGGCGCGAGGAGAAGGCGAGGCCCGACGTCGGGTCCTTCTCCGGCTCGTTGCGGATTCGCAGCTCGACCGGGTCGATGCCCAGATCGACCGCGAGTTCGTCGACCGCGCATTCCAGCGCGAAGGTACCGACCGCCTCGCCCGGTGCGCGCATGAAGGTGTTGGCCAGCATGTTCATCCGCGCGATATCGACCTGCAGGCTGATATTGGGGCAGGCATAGGCGGCGCGCGTGCCGAGGATGAACGGCTCGGGCATGTTGTTGTGCGGCGTCATGATCGACAGCCCGGTGTGGACCAGCGCATCGAAGCGGCCCTCCGCGGTCGCGCCGATCGCCACCCGCTGCTCGGTGAGGGATCGCCCGCCGACGACGCGGTACACGCCCTCGCGCGACAGCGTGATCCGCACCGGGCGGCCTGCCAGCTTCGCCGCGGCGGCACCGATGATCTGGTGATCCCACAACCCCTTGCAGCCAAAACCGCCGCCGACATAGGGCGAGGTCAACCGGACGTTGTCGGGCTTTAGATCGAAGACCTCGCCGATCGTCTGCGCCTGGGCGGTGACCATCTGGCTCGGGTCGTGGATCACCAGCGCGCCGTCGATCCATGCGATCGTCGCGGCATGCGGTTCGATCGGGTTGTGGTTGTGGCGCGGGGTGCGATAGATCTGATCGACGACATGCGGCGCCGTGGCGAGCGCGGCGTCGGCATCGCCGATCCGGTTGTGCAGCGGCTGGCCCATGAACAGGCCCGGTTCGCGACCGTTCGCCTTCGCGCCCTCGAGGCTGGTCGTCGACGGCTCCGCGGCATAGGTGAAGCCGAGCAGCGAGGCGGCATGGTCGGCCTGTTCCTGAGTCTCGGCGAGGACGCAGGCGATCGGCTGCCCGTTCCAGTGGATGCGGTCGTCCTGCAGGATCGGCAGGTCGGCGGGGCCCACCGCGGTCGGGGACGAGCCGAACACGCCCGGCGTGTTCATCCGTGGCGCGTTGAGGTGGGTCATCACCAGGACGACACCCGGCGCGGCTTCCGCGGCCGCGCTGTCGATCGCCGTGATCCGGCCGCGCGGGATCGTCGCATAGGCGAGTGCCGCATAGGCCAAGTCGTCGAAGCGGAACTCCGCGGCGAAGCCTGCCTCGCCCTTGACCTTCAGCGCGCCGTCGCGCCGCGATACCGGCGTACCGATCAGCCCGTGCTTGTGTGCGATCAGCGGATCGGGCCGGCCGCCGGGAATCCAGCTGTCGGGTGCCAGCGGAACGAGCTTCTCCATCGCGCCCTGCATCAGGCCCTGCGCCGCCTGCTTTGCGCTATCGATGATGCTCATGCCACGTCTCCCTTCGCCAGCTCGGCCAGCACCGCGGCCAGCGTTCGCGTCGCCAGTTCGGGCTTGAACGCATTGTCGCGAAGCGGCCGCGCATCGGCGAACTCCGCGGCTGCGGCCGCCCGGAAGGCGGCCTCGTTGGGCAGCTCGCCGCGCAGCGCGGCCTCTGCCTTGGTCGCGCGCCTTG
>NZ_JRVI01000030.1:0-5565 GCF_000783375.1 Sphingomonas sp. Ant20 | reverse complement strand
GGCGCGTACGCATCGGCGACGACCCGGGGCTGGCCGACGCGCCACAAGAGCAGGGCGAGTTCTCGAACATCGCTGCCAACCAGGCGCCGCAACGCCTCGCCTTCGCGCGGCCGCACCGTGGCCGCTACATCGAGATCGCCTTCACCCGGACCGCCAAGGGCGAGACGCGGCTGGCCATCGCGGAGCTCGGGGTGCTGACGCAGTAGACCGGGCCCGGCGCGGCGTGTGATGGCGAGTAACCAAAAGCTAAGTCTTTGTTGTATAACATAGCGCAATGTTCATATCGCTTACTGCGCGGATCGTCGCGATCGGCCTCATCGTGGTCCTGGCACTGGGGTCGCTGGCCGGGCTGCTCGCCGACGCCTCATACCAGGCCAGCCAGAGCTTCCAATGGGCCGCCCATTCCGCGCAGGTCATCGAGACGACCGAGGCGGCGCTGAACAATCTGCGCGAGGCCGAATCGGGCCAGCGCGGGTTCGTCATCACGCGGGATCCAGCCTATGCCCGGTCCTTCGCCAAACGCCTGGACAGCGCCGCCCGGACCATCGCGCGGGTTGCGGGCCAGACCCGCGACAACCCGCGCCAGCATGCCCGTGCGCGGGAAATGGCTTTGCTGATGAAGGAGCGGTCCGCCTTTCTGCGCCAGCCGCTCGACCTTGCCCGCCGGGGCAATTTTGCGGGAGCGGTCACGATCATCGCCAGCGGCCGTGGTCGCGACCTGATGGATGCGATCAGCGTGCGCGGGGAGGCGTTTCTCGAAGAGGAACGCGCGTTGCAGACCACGCGGCAGGATGCGGCGGCGCAGCGCCTGCGCCGCGGTAAGCGGCTTGCCATCTTCGGCGCGATCGCCGTCGCGCTGATCGTCATCGGCGGCTTTACCTTGCTGGTGCAAGGTATCCGCCGCCCGCTGGAAACCATGTTGCGCGCGATGACCGCGCTGGGCAGCGGGGACGAGCAGACGCGGATCGATACCGCGATGGGATCGCGCGAATTCAACCGCCTCGCGATCGGCTATAATGCGATGGCCGACCGGCTGGAGGGCGCGGTTTCCGATCGGGGCACGAGCGAGCGCCAGCTGCAGGTCGTCAACGCCGAGCTCGAGCGCAATACCAAGACGCTGCGCGAACGCGGCGACGTGATCGAGCTGCTCGGCGGCATGGCGCATCGCATGCAGGCCGCGCGCACCGACGACGAGCTGGCCCAGATCATCCGGGTGTTCGTACCGCAGGTCCTGCCCGATATTCCCGGCGCGCTGTACGCGCACAACAACTCGCGCAACTGCCTGGTCCCGGTCGCCAGCTGGGGAGACATCGTCGTGCCGGACGACGGCTTCGCGCCGGAGCGGTGCTGGGCACTGCGCCGTGGCCAGAGCCATTCGGTCGTGGATCCGCGCCGCGACATCGTCTGCGCGCATGTCGCCGAGGGCGAGGTCTATCACTGCGAACCGCTGCTCGCGGGCGGCGAGGTCATCGGCGTGCTCTATCTGCGCGGCCGGATCGAGGCCGAGAACCGCTTCCGGATGAACGTGCTGACCGAGAACATCGCCTCGGCGCTAGTGAACCACCGCCTGCAGCGGTCGCTGCGCGAGCAGACGATCCGCGATCCGCTGACCAGCCTGTTCAACCGCCGCTACATGGAGGAGGCGCTCAAGCTGGAGATCGCCCGCGCCTCGCGGTCGGGCAATCCGCTCAGCCTAGTCATGTGCGACGTCGATCATTTCAAGCGGTTCAACGACGAGTTCGGTCACGACGCGGGGGACGCGGTGCTGCAGCAGGTCGCGGCGGAGATGCGCAGCCGGTTCCGCGACGGCGATGTCGTCTGCCGGTTCGGCGGCGAGGAGTTCACCATCATCGCGCCGGGCACGACCGCCGAGGCGCTGGCCAAGCGAGTCGATATCGTCCGGCAGGCGATCGCAGAGATCGCCGTCCGCCACGGCAACCGCGCGCTGGGATCGACCAGCATGTCGTTCGGCATCGCGACCTGGACGGACATCATGGACCGGGAGGGCGCGACGCTGATCCAGGCGGCGGACATGGCGCTGTATCAATCCAAGCGCGACGGCCGCAACCGCGCGACGATCAGCGCGCTCGCGGCCTGATCCGGGCGCTCCAGAGATCGATATCCTCCGCCGTACCGGGCGGTGTCAGAAGAGCTTGCGCAGGCCCAGCCTGACGGACCGGCCGACCGGATCGATATACGCCGCCTGGAACCGGTTCGGCGTCCGCCCGAGCCGATCGCGAACCGCGATACGGTCGTTGAGCAGGTTTTCGACCGTCAGCTGCAGCGTCATGTTGCTTGCCCAGGGACGTTTGATGATCTGGTCGACCTTGACCGAGCTATAGGGCACCAGCCAGGTCCGACCTGAAAAGCGCAGATCTGACGCCGCCAGGTCGCTGCGGATCCGGGTCGGCCCCTGCAGACGGCCGAACACGCCGATGCTCGCAGCCCCGAGCGATCCGCTGAGGTTCAGCTCGATTTCCCAGCGCGGTCGTCCGCCGGTGCCGGTCAGCGTGTCGCCATCGAGGAGATCGAGTGCCGGCCCCCCGCTCCGCAACGACAGGCGATCGTCGAGCCGCCACGTCGTGGTCATCGACATGTTGAGGTGCGGCCGGGGCCGGGGTGGCGCCGGCGGTGGCACATCCTTCGCGGCGATGCCGACGGGCGGCGTCAGCGGCGCAGGCGCACGCCCGATCGGCGTCGACAGGCTGATCGTCGCCTGCATCTTCGTTTCGCGTTCGCGGGCGATGTTGACCGGCCGCAGGTCGGCGCTGACGAGCTGTCCTGTTGCATCACGCTGAAACGCCCCGGCAAACGCGGTCTGGAAGGCCTGGGTGGCGCTGCCCAGCGTCGCGGTCTGATTGTCGATGCGCGTCTGGAGATAATTGAGCGTGAGCCGCAGATCGCGGGCCTTGATCGGCGACACGGCGACACCCAGCGTGACGAGCCGCCGGCGTTCCGGGTCGAGCGCGGGATTCCCGCCGGCGATCGTCGTGACGAGCACGCTGGTGCCGGTGGTGAAATCGAAAAACGGCGTGTTCGGGGTGGTCACCGTCGGGTTGGTCAGCAGCGCGATCGCCGGCGGGGTCTGCGCGGCATTGACCGAGGCGATCAGCTGGACCGGCCGCACCGGCGACCATGTCAGGCCGTAGTTCGAACTGAGCAGCCGGCCGTAATCGGACACGTCCGAGACGCCGATCATGCCGTTGACCGACAGCTGTCCGAGAAACGCGAGAACGTCCTGATTGGCAGAGGCGATCGGCAGATCCGCGTTGACGCTGGCCCCACCCGTGGTGCGCGTCAGATCGAGCGTCGTGTCGCGCAGGCCCGGCAGGCTGCCCGAACTGCTCGACCGGGCATAATCCCCCGAGAGCGTGATCTGCGCGTCGCCGGCCGGCAACCGGACCAGCGGGCCGTTCGCGACCGCCTTTGTCAGCAATGTGCCGGTAACGGTCCGGCTGCGATCGGCCAGCCGAAGCGCCGCCGCCTCGGGACTTACGCGCGCCAACGGATCGCCCCCCGCATCGATCGCGGCCTGCAGATCGTCGATCGGCACGCCGCGTTCGGACCGCGCCACCCCCTGCACCCGGTCATAGCTGGTCGTGACGTTCCACCCCCAGCGCCGGATACTGCCTTGGACCATGCCCGATCCATGCAGCGTCAGGCTGGTGCTCCGCTGCCGGAGCACCGCATCGGGCAGGTAGCGATAAAGCAGGACATCGTCCGCAAAGGGCAGCGCGCCGCGTCCTCCCGGCACACTCAGCAGCGCGGGCGTCAGACCGTTCACGCCGATGTTACGCTGCGCTTCCATCGACAGGTTGAGCGATCCGCTCATCGTCCGCCCGATCGGCGCCGCGAGCGTTCCGTCGACCGAAATCCTGTCGCTGCGCTGCTGGAGCGAGCGATAACGCCCGATATCGGTGACCGCGGGTGCGCCGGCGCCGGCGGCATAGCCCGCCAGAGTGTCGCGCCCCGCCGGGTCGTCCGGCACGGCGGCGATCGTGACCGGGGCCCCGACGAGCGCATCGAGCGCGGGATCGATACTGGCCCCGCCTATTCCCGTGACGGTGCCGCCAAGCGCATAGAGCGTGTCCGGATCGGGCAGGATCGCGCGTTCGCTCTGCAGGATCGGGTTGAGGCGAAGATGCGACAGCGTCAGCGTCGCGCGGCGCGGCCCGTCGATCCGCGCGGCGGTCACCTCGGCGTAGCTTGTCTCGCCCCCGCCTTCGGTCGTGACACCCGTGGCCTGCTGGTAGGTGACCGCGCGAAACCGCTTCTTGGTGATGAAGTTCATCACCCGAACGGTGGCCGGAAACCCGAAACGTGCGGCCTCGGACTCGGGCAGGACCTCGATCTTCTCCATCGCCTCCTGCGGCAGGCTGTAGAGTTCGTTCATGCTCGACATGCGTCGACCGTTGAGCAGATAGACCGGATCGCCGCCGCTCGCCGACGTCGTCAGTGGCTTCAGGCGCTCCAGCAGCGTCTTGAGATCGGTCGCACCCAGCGACTGGATCCCGGCCTGATCGAGGGTCGCGGTCGGATCGATCGCCCCGACCGCGCTGCCCGCGCTCCGCTGGCCCGTGATGACGATGTCGTCGCCCGACGCCGATGCCGGCACGGGGATCGCCTGCGTCGATCCGGCCGTGGGACACACCACGCCGCCCCCGAGGCAGACGAGCATCGACGGGTACAGGCGGACCGGCGCGTGAACCCTCACGAACGGCGGATCAGGATGGCGGGGGGATCGATCATCGTCACACTCTCACGCAGCGGGCGACATCGAGTGGAGCGGTATTATATGTCGGGAATAGGGCGGCTTGTGAAAGCAGGCAGGGCAGTATGCCTGAAGGCAGCGCGGTCACGCCGCGGATCGGGGCGTCGGGACGCGATCCGGCGCATCGCCGGCATGGGATGCCGCAAGACTATTGCCTATCGTCCGGGCCGGATTACGCTTCGTCATCGGAGCGCGTGACTGCGAGTCGGAGATCGATGGTCGCGCGCTGCTGCAGGTCTATCCGAGGTGATCCGCTATGGCCGTCAGGGACAAGGCTTCGATCGATACCCAGCATGCCGTTATCGTCGTGATCCGGGGCGATCCGGTCCCCGACGCCGCGATCCCGACGATCGAACTGGATCTCGCGAAATTTCAGAGCGGTCGCTGGGCGTTGCAGCTCGACGCGGCATTTGCCCGGCGCGAGGAGCCGGCGGTGATCCTGGCGCAGGGGGTCGCCTGCCTTGCGGTCGCGTGGTGGGCGCAATTGTCGCCGCGCAGCTATCTGCAGGCGATCGAGGGCGCGGTCCTGCTGTCGCCGCTGTCGGTCGGCTTCGGTCAGGAGGCGATCGCGGCGGCGGCGCGTCCCGGGCCGACAACCCGCCTGCCCTTCCCGTCGGTCGTCGCCTGTGCCCCGGGTCCGTTCATCGACCGGGTGCTGGCGCTGGCCGATCGCTGGGGCAGTCATTTCGTCGAGCGCGGATCGATCGCCGCTCCGGCGCCGACGACGCGCACCGCCACCCCGACCGAGGACGAGGCCCGGCTGATCGCGCTCCGCTCCCGCTGCTCGAGCACCG
>NZ_JRVI01000003.1:0-75404 GCF_000783375.1 Sphingomonas sp. Ant20 | reverse complement strand
CTCCGCCTTCGCCCGTCTCGATCACCGCCGAGGCCCGGCCGTCGGCGGCAGCGAGCATGACGATGTCGGGCAGATAATATTCGCCCGCCGCATTGTCATTGCCGACGCGCGCGAGCAACGCGAACAGGTCGCGCGAATGGACCGCCATCAGCCCCGAATTGCACAATGTCTCGGCACGCTCGGCGTCGGAGGCGTCCTTATATTCGACCATCCGGTCGATCCGGCCGGCGGCATCGGCGATGACGCGGCCATAGGCGCCGGGATCGGCGGGACGGAAGCCGAGCACGACCGCCGCAGGCGCGTCGTCGCCGTGCAACCGGTCGATCATCCGCTGCATCGTCGCGGCGGTCACGAGCGGGACGTCACCATAGAGAATGAGCACATCGCCCTCGAACCCGGCCAGCGCGTCGCGCGCCTGCGCCACGGCGTGGCCGGTGCCGAGCTGTTCGGCCTGCAGCGCGGTGGCGATCCCCAGCGGGGCGACCGCACGCTCGACCTGCTCGCGCCCGGCACCCGTCACCACGACGGTGCGCGCCGGGTGCAGCGTCGCCGCGCTTGCGACCAGATGGTGCAGCATCGGCCGCCCCGCGATCGGGTGCAGCACCTTGTGCAGGTCGGACTTCATCCGGGTGCCCTTGCCGGCCGCCAGGATGATCACCGCGATGGACTGGTCGTGCATATGCGTCGTCATGGAAGGACCGCTGCCACGAAAGCCTTGCCAATTCCATAGCCGCGCTGGCAGGCATCACGGCGATGACGCATTTTTCATTCGATATCGTCGGGTTCGACCTTGACGGCACCCTGCTCGACACCAGCGGCGACCTGACCGCGGCGGTCAATCATGCACTCGCGCTTGCGAACCGGCCGGCGCTGAGCGTCGAACAGGTCAAGCCGATGATCGGCGGCGGCGCGCGGCACATGCTGAAACAAGGGCTGACCGCGACCGGCGGCTATGACGAGGCGATGCTCGACCGGCTGCACGCCGCGCTGCTCGCCTATTACGAGGCGCATATCTGTGTGCTGACACGGCCCTATCCCGGGGTGATCGAGGCGCTCGACGCGCTGGCGGCGCGCGGCGTCACGATCGGGATCGTCACCAACAAGATCGAACGATTCGCGCGCACCGTGCTCGACGAACTCGGCCTGACCGACCGGTTCGCCTGCATCCTCGGCGGCGACACGATGGCGGAGGGCAAGCCGTCGCCGATGCCGATCCACGAAATGGTGCGCCAGTGCGCCGTGGTGGCGGACGCGAAGCGCGCCGGGGCGCAAGGTGCCGCCCCCCGCGCGGCGTTCGTCGGCGATTCGATCTTCGATATCCAAGCGGGACAGGCGGCAGGGTTGCCGACGATCGCGTGCAGCTTCGGCTTTCTGATGCAGCCGGTCGACGAGCTTGGGGCAGAGGCGGTGATCGACGGATTCGATGCGCTGATCCCCGCGCTCGACGACCTCGCCCGGCGCACCGCAGCGTGAACGGCCGCGATCGCGACCTGACCGGGTTCTTCAAGATTGCGCTGGCGCTGGCGATCCTCTTCGCCGTGACGATGGCACTCCTCCCCAAGCCGCCGCACCTGCCGATCGACCAGTTCGGCGACACGTTTAAGCACATGCTGGCCTTCGCGACGCTCGCCGCGCTGGCGTCGTTCGCCTATCCCGCTGCGCGCGGACGCAAGGTGCTCGAACGCCTGTCCTTCCTCGGCGCGATGGTCGAGGTGGCGCAGTCGATCCCGTCGCTGCACCGCGACTGCGACATTCGCGACTGGATCGCCGACACGATCGCGATCGCCGTCGTCGTCGCCATCATCGCGATGGTGCGGCGGACACGGCCGCCGCGGCTGCGCACGCTGCACTGATCCCCCCGCGCGGGCGCTCAGGCCTTGCGCCACTTCGTCCACAGATGGCGCGTGAGCATCGCCGGTGGCATCCGCAGCGCGTGCGACCGGACGTAGAAGGCCAGCCGCGTGACCGGGCGGGTCGGCCGCCCCCAGCCGTCGCGCGCGGTCAGCCGCCGCACATAGAGGCGGTCGCTGCCCGCCAGCCGGCCCCCGGCGAAAACGCTGTCGACGAGGCGCAGCGCGCGCGAGACGGGACGGCGCAGACCATGCCGCGCCGCCTCCTCTGCAAGCCCCTCGGTGCCGAATTCCTCGACCAGACAGCGAATGTCCCACAAATTGCGCAGGCCGCCCGCCAGGTCGCCGTCCGCGAACAGATGCGCGGCGGCATGGACGATCATGCCATTGGGCGACAGCGTGCGCAGGCCGTTGCCGAGCGGCACGCTGTCCGCGATCAGGCGCGCAGGATCGGGCGTGACCCGCGCGGTGAGCGGCAGGATCGTGTGATGGACGTCGATCATTCGGTCGCGCTCGCGGTGAATCAGCGGCGGCAGCTCGTGCATCCAGCGCCGGTAATAGGCGTCGTCATACGGATCGGGCTTCACCCATTCCCACCCCGCGCCGAGCACCGCCGCCTCGACCCGGTCGAGCGCCGCCCGCGGCACGAGGATGTCGAGATCGCCGATCGACCGGCCCTGCCCCGCCATCAGTCCCGCTGCGGCATAGGCCGTCCCCTTGAGGAGCACGACCGGGCAGCCGAGCGGTGCGAGTGCGCGCCGCGCCATCTCCGCCTCCCACAGTGCCGCGCGGCGACCTGTTCCGCGGCGGCGCGTGCATCGCCGAGGATCGCTTCGACCGCGCGCGGCAGCGGCAGGCCATCGAGACGCAGCGCCAGCGTCCCGATCAGCTGTTCGGCCCGGGCGATCGTCAGAAGGCTGGTCCAGCCTTCCGCGTCGAGCGCCATGACGCGTCCCGGATCGGCGAGCGCACCGGCGAGCAGGCTTGCGTCCGCCACCACGGTATGCGGGAGGTCTGTCACAGCGCCGCGCATAACGCCTCGACCTGCGCGACCCCGCTGGCACCGTCGGGATAGTCGATCGCGACCGCGGGGATCTGCGCGATCAGGCGGGTCATCGCGGTGAACCCCGCCTCGCCAAGCGCGACATAGTTGGTCGAGGCCTGCGTCATCCGCACGAACGCCTCGGCGAGCGGCACCGGCCGGACCGCCGCCGCATCGCCGTAGCGGGGAAACAGCAGCAAGGCGGGGGTCGCCGGCTGGTCCATCGCGGCGATCGCGCGTGCGTCGGGGACCATGTGGCGGATATCGCCCTTCGGAGTCGCCGCCATCAGCGGCCCCATCCGCGCGTCTGGCCAGGCCGCCTCGGCCGCCGGGATCGCCGCATTCTTCAGGCTGATCAGTCGCGGAAAGGCGTGAAGCAGCCCGGTCGCGGGGTCGAGCAACGCGAACTCATCGCCCATGAACCGCCAGCCCCGCGCCGCAAGCAGCGTCGCCAGAGTCGATTTGCCCGCACCCGACACCCCGGTCATCAGCACCGCCCGGCCATCGCGTTCGACCGCAGAGGCATGGAGCAACAGGTGGCGGCGTGCGCCGAGCGCCATCTGGAGGTTCATCGCCATTTCGGCGGCCAGCAGCCCGTGCCGCAGCGGCAGCGGCGCGGCCTCGGGCAGCATGTAATCGCCGCCGATCTCGACCGACGGGCGAAGCCACCGCCGCCAGGGTCGACGTGCAAAGAGACGGACGGTGTAATCCGCCACCCCGTCCTGCGGCGCGGGATAATCGCGGTAGAGACTGCGCAGCTGGTCGATCGGCGCGCGCCAGTCCGATCCGATCCGGAATCCGATCGGACCGATGCGCAGCGCGAAGGCGTGTCTCACGACGTTGCGACAAGCCCGGCGGCGACCAGCTCGTCGAGCCGCGCCGCCAGCGCCGAAGCTGTGGCGTCGGCGAGATCATAGTCACCCGCCAGCCGGTCGAGCAGCGCCTCCAGCAACAGCCCGGCCTCGCCGAGGATCGCCAGGATCTGCGGCGCGGGTTCGGTCAGCAGGTGAGTCATGCCCGATCGCCGGTGATAGACCGCGGTGAACGCGTCGAGCGGGGCGAGGACCAGCCCGCCGGGCGGGTCGGCGCGGTAGATCGGCCCCGGTGCGGCGTCGTCCACGGCCTCAGCCGCGCGGCATCTGCAACGAGGCGAAGCAGGTGAAGCCGCCCTGGCCGCGCTGCAACCGGCGGATGTAATTTACATAGGCACGGCTGCGTTCGGAATCGGTGCCGGGCAGCTGGCCGCCGCTGTTGAGCACGCGCCGGACCTCCTCGCCCTTGAACGGCCGGCTGGCGCCCGCGAAAGCGCCCTTGGTCCCCGATGGCACGATTTTGCCCTGCGCATCGATGAAGCTGCCCGCGCGGCCCGCATCGGGCACCGGAATGTCGCAATTGAGCACCGATCCCGCGGTCTGCGCCAGCGCCGGACGGATCGACACGACCGCAGCGGCACCGACCGCGCCGAGCGTCAGGACGCGGCGGCGCGACGGCGTCGTCTCGATCGGATCGGTGTCGGGGCGCGTGTCGTCGCTCATCGGGTCTCCGCTAGCATCATGCCCTTTCACAATCATGAACCTCGCGCAAGCAACCGGGCTTTGGAGGGGGCGATGGGGCCGGCGCTGTGCCGCTGCGGGACGGGCTGGCGCGCGGGGCTGCGAATGGCCTAGACACGCGCGCATGTTGACCGGATTTGGACTGCGCACCTTTTGGGCGATCATCGTGGCCGGTGGCGCCGCAATCGCGGTATTCGCGATCGGCACGTCGATCCAGGCGGGGCTGGTCGCGCTGGTCGGCGGGATCGCCGCCGCGCTCGTTGCTGCCGGAACCGGGGACGAGCCGCCCGCCGCCGCAGATCCCGCGCCCGTCAATCCGGCGATCCTCGACGAGACGCTCGACCTGATCGTCGAGCCCGTGCTGCTGGTCCGCGACGGCCGCGTCGTGCTCGCCAACCGCGCTGCGCGCGCGCTGCTCGGCGAACACATCATTGGTGACGATGCGCGCGTGGCTATCCGCCACCCCGCCGCGGCCGAAGCGCTGTCGTCCCCCGCCGCGCTGGGCGAGACCCCGCCGATCGAGCTGGTCGCTTGGCACCCGCGACCAGCGCTGGGAAATGCGCGTCGGCGAATTGTCCGACGGCCAGCGCATCGTCCATCTGATCGACCAGACCGGCAATTACGCCGCCGAACGGATGCGCGTCGATTTCGTCGCCAATGCGAGCCACGAACTGCGCACGCCGCTCGCCTCGATCCTCGGCTTCATCGAGACGCTGAGCGAGGAAGCGGGCGAGGATCCGGCGATCCGCGCGCGCTTCCTCAAGGTGATGGACGACGAGGCCAAGCGGATGCTGCGGCTGATCGAAGATCTGATCTCGCTCAGCCGGATCGAGGCGGAGAAATACCGCGTCCCCGACACGCCGATCGACCTGGCCATTCTGGTCGGCGACGTGCGGGCCGAACTGGCCGACGGCGCGGGCAACCGCGGCCTTGATCTGGTCGCGACGATCGAGCCCGCCGTCCCCCCGGTGTCGGGCGACCGCGTGCAGCTGTCGCAGATGCTGCACAATCTGGTCGGCAACGCGATGAAATATGGCCGCGCGGGGACGCCGGTGACGATCACCCTGGCACGCGACGTGACCGGCATGGTCAGGCTGGCGGTACGCGACGAGGGCGACGGCATCGCCGCAGTGCACATCCCGCGACTGACCGAGCGATTCTACCGTGCCGATGCCGGGCGCAGCCGGTCGCTCGGCGGTACCGGACTGGGGCTGGCGATCGTCAAGCATATCGTCGAGCGGCATCGCGGGCGCTCGACATTGCAAGCCAGGTCGGGGTCGGCACGACGGTCGCGGTGATCCTGCCGCCAGCCGGTGCCGGCCCCGCCAATTCGTCGCGTGTCATCAAACGGTAACGCGACTGTCACACAGGATCCGGTCTAGCCGCGCTATCGGGCAGGCATGACGGGAATTGACGTGCAGCGTTTCGGGGCGATTTCAGGACTGGCGGTCACGGCACTGGCGGGCGCGACGCTGATCGGCGGATGCGTCGACCAGGCGAATGGCGGCGGCGCGGGCTCGCGCGATCAGATCACCGCGGTCGGATCGTCGACGGTCTACCCCTTCACGACGATGATCGCCGAACAGCTTGTCGCCAACGATCCCGATGCCAAGGCACCGGTGATCGAATCGACCGGCACCGGCGCGGGGATGAAGCTGTTCTGCGCAGGCATCGGCGCCGGCCATCCCGATATCGAGGATGCGTCGCGGCGGATGAAGGCGAGCGAGTATAAGGATTGCGCCGCCAACGGCGCCGGCCAGATCCTGGAAATCCAGGTTGGGATCGACGGCATCGCCTTTGCCGAGGCCAAGAACGGCCCGAAGATGCAGCTGACCCCGACCGACCTGTACAAGGCGCTCGCCGCCAGCCCCGGCGGCCGGCCGAACACCGCGCGCGTATGGCGCGACGTGAACCCCGCGCTGCCGCCGGTGCCGATCCAGGTCTATGGCCCGCCCGCGACCAGCGGCACGCGCGACGCGCTCGCCGAGCTGATCCTGACCAAGGGCTGCGAATCGAGCGATCCCGCCGCCAAGCCGCTCGCCAAGTCCGATCCCGATGCGCACAAGGCGCTGTGCACCCGCGTCCGCGAGGACGGGATGTATGTCGATGCGGGCGAGAACGACAATCTGATCGTCCAGAAGCTCCAGTCGAACCCCAATGCGATCGGCGTGTTCGGCTACAGCTATCTCGAAGAGAACAAGAATGACGTGAACGGCGTCGCGATTTCCGGCGTCGAGCCGACCTATGCGACGATCGCCGACAATCGTTATCCGGGGTCACGCCCGCTCTACATCTATGTGAAGAAGTCGCATCTCAGCGCGATCCCGGGCCTGCGGACGTTCCTGAAGCTCTATGCCGCCAACTGGGGCGCGACCGGACCGCTGGTGAAGCGCGGCCTGATCGCCGCACCGCCCGCGGTCCAGGCCCGGTCGGCGGCGATCATCGCCAACGAGACGATTCTCGACCCGGCGGTACTGTCGTGATGCACTACTGGAACACGACCGCCGCCCCGAAACCGGTGGAGACGGCCTGATGTCGGCGCTCGCCCTCTTCTTCCTCGTTCTCGGGCTCGGCCTGATCGCGTGGCTGAGCGCACGAATGCGCGCCGCGCGGTTCCGGGTCGGCAACACCGCGCGGTTCAGCTCGCTGCCCGCGCATCACGGCTGGTATGTCGCGCTGTGGACCGCGATCCCGCCGCTGCTCTTCCTGGTCGGCTGGTCGATGGTCGCACCCGCACTCGTGACCGACACCGTGCTGGCCAGCCCCGCCGCGGTGCAGCTGCCCCCGCCCGGCTTCGACCGTGCCTCGATCCTGTCCGAGGCGCGCAGCCTGGCGGAGGGACGAAGCTTCGGCGCGTTCCACGAGCTCGCGCGCGTCCTGTCGCCGGTCTATGCCGCCGCGCAGTCGCGCTACGACTGGATCGCGACCGCGCTCGCGCTGTTGCTCACCTTTGCCGGCGGTGCGTTCGCGTTCCTGCGCGTGCGGCCGGGCTTCGGCGCGCGGACGCGGGTCGAGCGGATCGTGATGATCCTGCTGCTCGGCGCGTCGCTGATCGCGATCCTGACCACGGTCGGCATCGTCGCCTCGCTGCTCTACGAATCCGCGCGCTTCTTCTCGATCGTGCCGATCACCGACTTCCTGTTCGGCACGCACTGGAGCCCGCAGGTCGTCGACGCGCGCGATCCCGGCGCATCGCTCGGCGCGGTGCCGCTGTTCTGGGGGACGTTCTTCATCGGCGCGGTGATCGCGATGATCGTCGCGATCCCGTTCGGGCTGATGAGCGCGATCTACCTCACGCAATATGCCGCCCCGACCACGCGCAAATGGATGAAGCCGATCCTCGAGGTGCTCGCGGGTGTGCCGACCGTCGTCTACGGCTATTTCGCCGCGCTGACGGTGGCGCCGGCGGTGCGCGATTTCGCGGTGTGGATCGGGATCAGCTGGGCCTCGTCGGAGAGCGCGCTCGCCGCCGGGCTCGTGATGGGGATCATGATCATCCCGTTCGTGTCGTCGATGGCCGATGATTCGATCGCCGCGGTCCCCTCGTCGATGCGCGACGGCAGCCTGGCGATGGGTGCAACCTCGTCCGAGACGATCCGCCGCGTACTGCTCCCCGCCGCGCTGCCCGGCGTGGTCGGCGGCGTCCTCCTCGCGGTCAGCCGCGCGATCGGTGAGACGATGATCGTCGTGATGGCCGCGAGCGGTGTCGCGACGCTGACGCTCAACCCGTTCGCCAGCACGACGACGGTCACCAAGCAGATCGTCGACCTGCTGACCGGCGAGGCCGAGTTCGACAGCGCCAAGACGCTCGCCGCCTTCGCGCTGGGGCTGACCCTGTTCGTCGTCACCCTGCTCCTCAACATCGTCGCGCTGACGGTCGTGAAACGGTACCGCGAAGCCTATGAATAGCGTCACCCCCTTCATCGGTACGCCAGACGCTACGGCCTCGGCGAAGCCCGCCACGGCGCGCGTGCCGACCGACTGGACCACGAAGGCGATGCAGAGCCGCATCCGCCGCCGCTATGCCGCCGAGCGCCGGTTCCGCCTCGCCGGGCTGGCCGCGGTCTGGCTCTCCGCGGGCTTCCTCGCCTTCCTGCTGTCGTCGATGCTGTGGCAGGGCGCGAGCGGGTTCGTCGAGACGCGCGTCGCGCTGCCGATCGATTTCGCCACCGCCGCGCTGCCGATCGAACCCGCACGGCTGACAAGCCGCGGCGCCGATCTCGCGCTCGCCAGCGCCGGTCTCGAGGGTGCGGTCGACAGCGCGGCGACGCGCGCGTTCGGCAAGGATGGCGAAGGCCTGTTGTCGGACGGCGCGTGGGTGACGGTACGCGATGCGCTCAAGGCTGATCCCGGTCTGCTTTCGCGCAAGACGGTGATCGCGGTGCCCGTCGCCAGCCCGGTCGACATGGCCGCCAAGGGCGATGGCCCGCCCGAAGCGGAGGCGGTCGTCGCCCGGCTCAAGGCGCGCGGCGTGCTGACGCGCGGGCTGAGCATGACGTTCCTGACCACCGCCGATTCGACCGATGCGACGCGCGTCGGCATCTGGGGGGCGTTCAAGGGCTCGCTGCTGACGATGATCGTCACGCTGCTGCTCGCCTTCCCGATCGGTGTCCTGTCCGCGCTGTATCTCGAGGAATATGCCCCGAAGAACCGCTGGACCGACCTGATCGAGGTGTCGATCAACAACCTTGCCGCGGTGCCCTCGATCATCTTCGGGCTGCTCGGGCTCGCGGTGTTCCTTGGCACCTTCGGCATGCCGCGATCGGCGCCGCTGGTCGGCGGGCTGACGCTCGCGCTGATGACGATGCCGGTGATCGTGATCGCCGGGCGCAACGCGATCAAGGCGGTGCCGCCATCGATCCGCGACGCAGCGCTCGGGATCGGCGCGTCGCCGGTGCAGGTCGTGTTCCACCATGTCCTGCCGCTCGCGCTGCCCGGCATCCTCACCGGCACGATCATCGGCATGGCGCGCGCACTCGGCGAAACAGCACCGCTGCTGATGATCGGCATGCGTGCGTTCATCGCCGCGCCGCCATCGGGACTGCGCGATCCCGCGACAGTACTACCCGTCCAGATCTTCCTCTGGTCCGACCAGGTCAGCCGCGGCTTCATCGAGAAGACCTCGGCCGCGATCATCGTCCTGCTCGTCTTCCTGCTCGCGATGAACGGCGTCGCGATCTACCTCCGCAACAAATTCGAGACCCGCTGGTGATGACCAACCACAAGATGACCGCGCGCGACGTCAGCGTCTATTACGGGCAGAAACGCGCGATCGACAATGTGTCGATCGACGTCGACATGGACAATGTCACCGCGTTCATCGGCCCGTCGGGCTGCGGCAAGTCGACCTTCCTGCGCACGCTCAACCGCATGAACGACACCGTCGCCAGCGCGCGGGTCGAGGGGAAGATCGAGCTCGACGGCCACGACATCTATTCCCCCGACATGGACGTGGTCCAGCTGCGCGCACGCGTCGGCATGGTGTTCCAGAAGCCGAACCCCTTCCCCAAGTCGATCTACGAGAACGTCGCCTACGGCCCGCGCATCCACGGGCTCGCGGGTGCCAAGAGTGACCTCGACCAGATCGTCGAGAAGTCGCTGCGGCGTGCGGGTCTCTGGGACGAGGTGAAGGATCGCCTGACCGACAGCGGTACCGCCTTGTCGGGCGGACAGCAGCAGCGGCTGTGCATCGCGCGCGCCATCGCGGTCGATCCCGAGGTGATCCTGATGGACGAGCCGTGCAGCGCGCTCGATCCGATCGCGACCGCCAAGATCGAGGAGCTGATCCACGAGCTGCGCGGCCGCTATGCGATCGTGATCGTCACGCACAACATGCAGCAGGCGGCCCGCGTCAGCCAGCGCACCGCCTTCTTCCACCTCGGCACCTTGGTCGAATATGGCGACACCTCCGCCATCTTCACCAATCCGCGCGAGGAACGCACCAAGGATTACATCACCGGCCGCTACGGCTGATGGGGACGGGATCGATGAACACGCACACCGTAAAGGTCTTCGACGACGAGATCGGCCGCCTGCGCGGCCTCATCTCGCAGATGGGTGGCCTCGCCGAGGACGCGATCGCCAATGCGATGAAGGCGCTCCAGCGCAACGACGTCGCGCTCGCACGCGAGGTCCGCGCGGCGGACAAGCAGATCGACGCGATCGAGGCGGAGGTCGAGCGGCTGGCGGTGCAGATCATCGCACTGCGCGCACCGATGGCGATCGACCTGCGCGAGGTCGTCGCCGCGCTGAAGATCGCGGGCGTCGTCGAGCGGATCGGCGATTATGCCAAGAACATCGCCAAGCGCGTGCCGATGATCGAAAGCGAGCACCGGATCGACCCGATCTCGATCCTGCCCGCCATGGGCCGGATGGCGAGCGAGATGGTCCATGACGTGCTCGACGCCTTTGCCGCACGCGATTTCGAGGCGGCGATGCTCGTCGTCGAAAGCGACGCCGCGCTCGACGATTTCTACGACAGCATCTTTCGCACGCTGGTGACCTACATGGTCGAAAATCCCAAGACGATCAGCCAGGTCGCGCACCTGCTGTTCGTCGCGAAGAATCTCGAACGGATCGGCGACCACGCGACCAACGTCGCCGAGATGGTCTATTTTGCCGCGACCGGCACCCAGATGGCCGACCGCGACCGCGGCGGCATACAGGAGTAATCGACATGGCCCGTGCAAGGATGCTGCTGGTCGAGGACGACGCGGCGCTCGCCGAACTGCTGGTCTGGCATTTCAAGCGCGAGGATTTCGAGATCGCGCACACCCCCGATGGCGAAGAGGCGCTGCTCCTCGCGCGTGAGAAGGTGCCCGACATCGTCCTGCTCGACTGGATGGTCGAAGGCCTGTCGGGGATCGAGGTGTGCCGCCGCCTGCGTCGCGCGCCCGAGACGCAGAACGTGCCGATCATCATGCTGACCGCGCGTGGGGAAGAGGAAGACCGTGTCCGCGGGCTCGAGACCGGCGCCGACGATTACGTCACCAAGCCCTTCTCGCCGCGCGAGCTGGTCGCGCGCGTCGGCGCGGTGCTGCGCCGCGTCCGCCCCGCGCTTGCCGGCGAAGCGCTGAGCTATGCCGACATCGAGATGGACACGGTCGGCCACAAGGTCCGCCGCTCGGGCGAGGTTGTCGCACTCGGGCCGACCGAGTTCCGGCTGCTCAAGCATTTCCTCGAACATCCCGGCTGGGTCTTCTCGCGCGAACGGCTGCTCGATGCGGTGTGGGGCCATGATTCGGACATCGAATCGCGCACCGTCGACGTGCATATCCGGCGGCTGCGGAAAGCGATCAACACCGGCGAACGTCCCGATATCATCCGGACGGTGCGCTCGGCTGGCTATTCGCTTGATACTGGCGGGTGAAAGTCGGGGTCCCGCAAGCGGTCGCCGACCGCGTCATTAGTGCAGGACCAAGACAAGCCGGTTAGAATCGGACGCGAAACGAAGGACCCAAGCGGGTTTTAGTGCGTTCAACCGTGGCGCTAACGAATTTGCGCTCCAAGTTTTCAGGAGATTCGCATGAAGTCCATTCTTCTCGCCGCTGCAGCGTTGCTCGCCTCGCCCGTGCTCGCGCAGACCGCGCCGCAGACGATGCCGCCAGCAGACCCAGCCGCCCAGACCGCGCCCGCCGATCCGGCAATGGCACCGCCAGCCGCAGATCCCGCCGCTCCCGCCGATCCGGCGATGGCAGCCGATCCTGCAGCCCCTGCCGATCCAGCGATGGCACCGCCGCCGCCCGCAGCGCCCCAGGCCCCGATGGCTGCACCCGGTGGTGCGAACATCGTCTTCGGTCAGCCGACGGTGACGCCGCCGACCCCGGCTCCTGCCGAGTATCCAACCTGCTCGCGCACCGTCAAGGATGGCTGCAAGAACCGCGGCGGTAAGTAAGCGATTCGCATCGGTGCGAGCCGTGGCTAACGCCGCGGCTTGCGCCGACTGCTTTACGTTCTAGGAAAGGCGCTCCACGATAAGAGAGGGGCGCCTTTTTCCATGTCCGACAGCTTTGGATCCTTCGGTTTTGCTGGCCGCGTTGCGATCGTCACCGGCGCAGGCGGCGGGCTCGGCCGCGAATATGCGCTCGAGCTCGCCCGGCGCGGTGCAAAGGTTGTCGTCAACGATCTGGGCGCCTCGCGCGACGGTACGGGACAGTCTGACGCAGCGCTGAAGGTCGTCGAGAAGATCGAGGGCGCGGGCGGCGAGGCAATCGCCAACGGGGGCAGCGTCACCGACTATGACCAGATGGTCGAGATGGTGGCGCGTGCGTCCGAAAAATGGGGCGGCGTCCATATCCTCATCAACAATGCCGGCGTGCTGCGCGACAAAAGCTTCGCCAAGATGGACCCCGCCGATTTCGCCTTCGTCGTCGACGTCCATCTGAACGGATCGGCCAACGCGACCAAGGCGGTCTGGGACGGGATGCGCGCGCAGAATTACGGTCGCATCCTGATGACCGCGTCGTCGACCGGACTGTACGGCAATTTCGGCCAGGCCAATTACGGCGCCGCCAAGCTCGGGCTTGCCGGCCTGACCAAGACGCTCGCGATCGAAGGGGCGAAGAACAACATCCGCGTCAACACGATCGCGCCGACCGCAGGCACGCGGATGACGCAGGACATCTTTCCCGAAGAGGCGTTCAAGGCCTTCTCCCCCGACAAGGTCGCGCCGGGCGCGGTCTTCCTGGTGTCGGAGGATGCCCCGACCAACATGATCCTCGGCGCCGGCGCGGGCGTGTTCCAAGCCGCCTATGTCACGCTGACGCCGGGCGCGTCGCTGTCGGGCGACGATCTGTCGGTCGAAGGGGTGGCCGCCAACTGGGCGGCGATCACCGACCGCAACGGCGAGATCGTTCCGCAATCGGGCGCCGACCAGGCGATGACGATCTTGGCGAAGCTCCAGCGCGGCTGACCACCGCGGAAGCTCCAGCGCGGCTGACCACCGCGCCGGCGGGCTCAGCTTTCGACGAGCTTCATCAGCCGTCGTTCGACCGGGGCGAGGATCGGGCCGAGGTCATGGCCCCGCTTGATCACCGCCCCGCCTTCGCCGACCAAGGCCCACATGCCCTGGCGGTTGCGAAGCGCGGGGCGTTTCTCGATCCGGAATTCGGGGCGCTCGGCCGCGCGGCGGAAACAGGCGAACACCGCTGCCTCGCGGCCGAGATCGATTGCATAGTCCCGCCAATGCCCCGCCGCGACCATGCGTCCGTAGAGGTCGAGGATCCGCATCAGTTCGAGCCGATCGAAGCCGATCTGGGTGGGGGCGGTATTGCGGGTCGGGAAGGGCGTGACGTTGTTCATCAGGACGGATCAGGCCCGATCGCGCAGATCCTGTTCGACCGGGCCGCGGCGGAGCCCGTCGCGATCGGTCGACAGGTCCTGATCGGCGAGCAGCGAATCCAGACGCTTGCGCATCATCTCCAGCTCACAGCGCATGATCTCCATCTTCTGCGTGGCCGGGTCGAAGGCCTCGGTGCACGGCGTGCCATAGGGCACGAAGCGCGGGGCCTCGGGTGCGGCGCCGCCCTCTACCGTCGTCGCGCGCGCCGGGATGCCGACGACGGTCGTGCCCTCGGGGACGTCGCGCGTCACGACCGCATTCGCGCCGACTCGCGAGCGGCGGCCGAGCGTGATCGGCCCGAGAACCTGCGCGCCCGATCCGATGATCGCGCCGTCCGAAATGGTCGGGTGGCGCTTGCCCGCAACGCCATTGTCAGGGCTCGTCCCGCCCAGCGTCACGCATTGATAGATCGTCACGTCGTCGCCGATCAGCGAAGTCTCGCCGATCACGACGAAGCCGTGATCGATGAAAAAATTGCGCCCGATCGTCGCGCCGGGATGGATGTCGATCGCGGTCAGGAAGCGCGACAAATGATTGACGCACCGCGCGAGGAAGAAATTCTGCCCGCTATACAGCCGATGTGCGATGCGGTGCATCCCCAGCGCCCAGACGCCGGGGTAGAGCATGATCTCCGCGCGAGAATGCGGCGCCGGGTCACGCGCCCGGATCGAGTCGAGATAAGCCCCTAACCGGCTGAACATGCGCATTCCCCTTGGCGGTCCGCTCATTTAGGCGTTCACAGGGGCGATTTCCAGCGGGCGGGGGCAACACCGTGGCGGACGCCCGCGCTGACGGTCTCATTATCGACCCGGCATGGACAAACGGGGGTGCACGATCGATATGGGCGATCAATGGCTGCAACCTATCTCCCCACGCTCAAGCAACTCCAATATCTCGTCGCATTGAAGGATCATGGCCATTTCGGCCGTGCTGCCGAGGCCTGTTTCGTGACCCAGTCGACGCTGTCGGCAGGGCTGCGCGAGCTCGAGACGCTGATCGGGGTAGTACTCGTCGAGCGAACGCGCCGCGTCGTCCGCTTTACCCCGTTGGGGGATCGGATCGCGGACAAGGCGCGCCGCGTGCTGCGCGAGGCGGAGGAACTGGGCGACATGGCGCGCGCCGCCGGCCGGCCGCTGTCGGGCGACATGCGGATGAGCGTGATCCCGACGATCGCGCCGTTCATGCTCCCGCGCATCCTGCCGCGGCTGCGACGCGACTATCCCGACCTCAAGCTGTTCCTGCGCGAGGAGCCGAGCGGCGCGGCGTGCGAGGGGCTGCACAACGGCCGCACCGACTGCGTATTGCTCGCCCTGCCCTATGCCTGTGGCGAAGTCGCGTTCGAGCCCCTGTTCGACGACCGGCTGTTCGTCGCCTTCCCGACCGAGGACGTGCCCGCGGACCGGACCTCGATCCCCGCCTCCGCCATTCCCGCCTCGGCGATCGACGAGACCCGGCTGTTGCTGCTCGAGGACGGGCATTGCCTGAAGGATCATGCGCTCGCCGCGTGCAACCGCCCCGAAATTCGCGCCGAGGCGACGATGATGGGCACGTCGCTGCACACGATCGTGCAGATGGTCGACAATGGCCTGGGCATCACGATGCTGCCTGAGATGGCGCTGAACGCCGGGATCCTCGAAAATACCGGGATCACGGCGCTGCCGCTCGACGCCGAGAACGCGTTTCGCCGGATCGCGCTGGTATGGCGCAAGGCCTCGCCGCGCGAGAAGGATTTCCAGTTGCTCGCCAAGGCGCTTGCCGACGCGCGCTGACCGGCCGCGCTGGCCCGCACTGCAACAATTTCCGGGCTCAACCGTAGTTGCGGTTCGCAAGCGCCCGTTTGAGGAGACAGATTTCGATGTCGAACATGCGCCCCCTGTATATTGGCCTGGGTACCACGGGTCTCGTCGCGCTCGCGCTCGCCGCGTGCAGCAGCGGCAACAGCGACCTCGGCACGCCGACTGCGCCGCCCCCCGCCAACCCCGCACTGTCGACGCCCAACGGGCCGATCGCCGTTGCCAACCCGACCGTCGGCGGCGTGCCGATGATCGCGACGCGGACGATCGTCGACAATGCCTCCGCCGCACCCAATCTCGCGACGCTGGTCACCGCGCTGAAGGCTGCGGACCTTACCGCGACGCTGTCCGGGACCGGGCCGTTCACCGTTTTCGCACCGACCGACGCCGCGTTCGGCCGGCTCGCGCCCGGCATGGTCCAGACCTTGCTCAAGCCCGAGAACAAGGCATCGCTGGCGAAAGTGCTGACCTATCACGTCGTGCCCGGCGACATCACCGCTGCCGACTTGAAGGCGCGTGTCGCGGCGGGTGGCGGCACTGCCGCACTGACGACTGTCGAAGGTGATGCAATCACGGTGACCCTCGTCGGAGATATCATTGCACTCACCGACGTCAACGGTAACAAAAGTTATATCGAGACCGCCGATGTGCGTCAGTCGAATGGCATAGTCCATGTCGTCAACGGGGTAATCGTACCCCGCTTGTCTTGAGCGAGCTGTGATAGCGCGCTGACACTTCGTCGCGTCAACGGCGCACTTGGTCCTGTTGGCGCGACCGTAACTTGGCAAACCGCCGCGTGACTCCATACGTTCTATCGCAGAATTTATTGCACGATTGTTTCAGCCAGGAGAAATCCATGATCACCAAGACCCCTCTCGTCCTTGCCGCAGCGCTTTTCGCGGCTGCACCGGCAATCGCACAGACCGCGCCGAGCGGCACGACGCCCGCACAGACCGCGCCAACTGGCACGGCGCCCGCACAGGCCCCAATGCAGGCCCCTGCACAGGCCGGTACCGCCGCGCCGATGACCGGCGCTCCAGCAGCACCCGCCGCAGCACAGCCTGCAGCGACCGCGACGATCGCGGCAGCGCTGCCGACGCTCCCAAATCGCGCGACGCTCACCAAGCTGGTGACTGCGGCCGGCCTCGGCACGACGCTTGCGGGCCCCGGTCCCTTTACCGTTTTCGCACCGAGCGATGAGGCGTTCACGCGGCTTCCCGCCGGCGCACTCGACACGCTGATGAAGCCGGAGGCGAAGCCCACGCTGGCGACGATCCTGAAGTATCACGTCGTCGCAGGCGCCGTGACGTCGGATCAGCTGAAGGCGCAGATCACGTCGGGTGGCGGCAAGGCCGTCCTCACGACGCTGGCCGGCCAGCCGCTGACGGCATCGGTGGGTCCGAACGGCAATATCGAACTGACGGACGTTGCTGGCAGCAAGGCCTATGTCGACACGGCAGATGTCAAGGCGACCAACGGTGTCGTCCATCTCACCAACGGCATGAGCGTTCCCAAGATCGGCTAACGCCGTCTATGAGGTCCAGCGCGCGGCGGCGTCCTTGTCGGCGTCGCGCGCTTCGACCCAGCTGGTCTGTGTGCCGCGGGTCTCGCGTTTCCAGAACGGCGCATCGGTCTTCAACCGATCGATCAGATAGGCACAGGCCTCGAGCGACGCAGCGCGGTGTGCGGACGCCGCCGCCACGAAGACGATCCGTTCACCCGGATGCATCGGCCCGACCCGGTGGACGATCGTCACCGCACTCAGCCCCCAACGCTCGATGGCACCCGTCGCCACCTTGGTGAGCGCAGCCTCGGTCGCACCGGGATAATGTTCCAGTTCGAGCGTCTCGACGCCGTCATCTGCGCGCACGAGACCAGTGAACGTCGCCACCGCGCCCGCGCCGCGTTCGCCGGCAGTTTCGGCCTGAGTGATCTCCGCCTGCACATCGATCGGCGCGGTCTGGACGATGATCCGGATCATCCGCCCGTCACCGGAGGGAAGAGTGCGATCTCGCGCGCGCCGGCGATCGGGGTATCGATCGGCACGAACGCCTGATCAAGGGCGGCGCGCAGCCGGGCGGGATCGGCAAAGGCGGCGGCATGGCCCGGGCTGGACAGCGCGAGCCAGTCGACCAGTTCGGCGATCGTGGTCACCGATGCGGGCGGATCGACGCGCTCCTCGCCCGTCCCGATCCGTTCGCGGACCCACGCAAAATACACCATCGTCACCGTCATGCGCTCAATCCATATGCTTCAGGCCGACGCGCAGATAATCCCAGCCCGTCACCAGCGTCAGGACCGCAGCCCCCCAGAGCGCGGCGAGGCCGACGCCGTGCACCCATGGCATGTCGGGCAGCGCGCCCGCGAGGATCAGTCCGCCCAGCGCGACCAGCTGCAGCGTCGTCTTCCATTTCGCGAGCTGCGAGACGGGCACGGACACCTGCACCTGCGCCAGGAATTCGCGCAAGCCCGACACCGCGATCTCGCGGAGCAGGATGACGAGCGCGGCGATCACATGGACGCCCGCAATATCGCGCGTGCCGACCAGGATCAGGATGACCGCGGCGACCATGATCTTGTCCGCGATCGGATCGAGGAAGATCCCGAGGCGCGACACCGCACCGTTCGACCGCGCGAGATAGCCGTCGAAATAATCGGTGATGCCCATCAGGCAGTAGAGCGCGAAGGCGATGCCGTAGCCGGCCGCCCAGCCGGGCCACCACAGAAAGCCGACGAGAAGGGGTACCGCGACAATGCGCGACAGCGTCAGAAGGTTGGGCAGGGTCCACACCCCGCCTTCCCTACTCCGGTCATGCCCTTGGCGAAACCGGGTTTTACCGATCGGTGCCGACTAATGTGCGGCAAGCGCGGACACCGGACCGTGGCGCGAGGCCTCGTCCGGATCCCGTACGCGGACACCCGGCCGACGCGGGCGGCGCTAAACCATTGGCCTACCGCCCCCGCTGGGCTAAGGCCGCGGCAGTCTTATTGCCACGATCAGGGCCTTTTCTCGCATGCGCAACGCACTCGGGTTGCTGAAGCAACGACGCTTCCTGCCCCTGTTCACGACACAGTTTCTGGGCGCCTTCAACGACAATCTGTTCAAGACGTCGATGGTGTTGTTCGCGACCTATGCGATCTTCAACGATCCGCGGATGGAGGCGAATTTCAACGCACTCGCCACCGGAATTGCGATCATCCCCTTCTTCCTGCTCTCGGCACTCGCCGGGCAGCTTGCGGACAGCCATGACAAGGCGCGGATCATCCGGCTCGTGAAGAGCGCGGAGATCGGCATCATGGCGCTCGGCGCGGCGGGGCTGATGGTGGCGCGCAGCGGCCATTCGACGATCGGCCTTGGGCTGATGCTCGGGGCGGTACTGTGCCTGGGGGTGCATTCGACGTTCTTCGGGCCGATCAAATACGCGATCCTGCCGCAGCATCTGCCGCCATGCGACGTGCTCGGCGGCACCGGGCTGGTCGAGGCCGGTACCTATCTGGCGATCCTGATGGGGACGATCACCGCCGGGTTCATGACCGATCATATCGAACGCGCGGCGATCGCGGTGCTGGCGATCGCGGTGATCGGCTGGTTCGCGGGTCGCCAGGTGCCGCCGGCGCCACGCGAAGGCCCACCCCTGGTGCTCAACTACAACCCGTTCACCGCGTCGTGGCGGCTGATCAGCGCGACGATGCACATCCCGCGGCTGTTCCTGGCGATCTGCGCGATCAGCTTCTTCTGGACGATCGGGGCGGTGCTGATCGTGATCTTCCCGCCGCTGGTCAAGAACGTGCTGACAGCGGACGAGCGGGTCGCGAGCTTCGTGATCGCAGTGTTCTCGATCGGCGTCGCGATCGGTTCGGTGGTGATCAACACGATGCTCAAGGGCCGGATCTCGGCGCGCTACGCACCCGCCTCGGTGATCGCGATGGGCGTGTTCGTCCTTATCTTCTCGGTCCTGGTGCGGACCTGGACCCCGGCAGCGCCGGGCCATTTCTACGACTGGGCCGGATTCCTCGCACAGCCGCGCGCCTGGCCGGTGCTCGGCACGCTGATGATGATCGCGATCACCGGCGGCATGTTCGTCGTCCCGCTCTACGCGTTCCTGACGACGACGGTCGAAAAGGATCAGACCGCGCGGACGGTGGCGGCGAACAACGTTGTCAATTCGGGCGCGATGACGATCGGGTCGATCGCGGTCATCGGCATCACGATGGCGGGCGTGACACCCGAGGATCTGCTGTTCCTGGTCGCCGGCATGTGCCTGGTATCTGCCTGGATCGCGCAGAAGCTGCACCGCGCCTGTGACGACGATGCCGAAACCTGCCTGCCCGTGATCAGAAAATGAAGCTGTAGAAGCAGGTGAAGAAGGCCGCGAAGCTCAGCACGAACAGCTTGACGTCCTGATCGTCGCGCCCGCCCGGCGCTGCGATCGCGGGCGGGGGCAGCGTCCGTCGAAACGGGTGGCGCGCGGCTTCGTTGGTCAGGACTAGGCGTCGGGTCATGGCGACCGGTTAACGCGGTGTTTACCTTTTCGACCAGCGACAAAATCGTCCCATTTTAACCCGTCCGCGAATGGGACAGAATTCAGGAGTTTCGACATGCTGCGATACGCCGTCCTCGCCACCCTGCTGGGCAGCACCCCGCTTGCCGCGCAAGAGGTGCCATCAGTGCCAGCGCCTGCCATCACGCCAGCCACCGGGCCCGCAGATGCGTCGCCACCGGTGCCCGTTGCGACGCCGCGCCCCGCGACCATCGGCGTGACCCTGACCACCAGCCTCGGCCCGATCGTGCTCGAGCTCGAGAAAGAGCGCGCTCCGATCACCACCGCGAATTTCCTGCGCTATGTCGACGCGCGCAAGCTCGACGGCACGACCTTCTATCGCGCACTGCGGCTGGGGCCAGATACGGGACTGATCCAGGGCGGGATCGAGGGCGATCCCAAGCGGGCCTTCCCGCCGATCGCGCACGAGCCGACCAGCAAGACCGGCGTGCTCCACACCGACGGCACGATTTCGCTCGCACGGCTGGCGCCGGGGACCGGCCGCGCCGACGTCTTCATCACTGTCGGCGCGATCCCCTTCCTCGACGCGCATCCCGAGAAGCCGGGCGACAATACGGGCTTTGCCGCCTTTGGCCACGTTGTCCAGGGCATGGACATTGTCCGCGGGATCCTCGCCGCGCCCACCTCGCCGACCAAGGGCGAAGGCGTGATGAAGGGCCAGATGATCGCCGCACCGATCCGCATCCTGACCGCCCGGCGGACTCCGCCCGCGACACGGTAACGCCCGTCGTAAAGGGTAACGGATCGGGGTTAAGTAACGGACTTAAAACCATTTTGGGCTAGTCCGCGGTGATGCAGACGCGACATGCCGTAATCCCCCGCCCCTTGCCAGCGGTGGAAGCCGCGCCAGGCACCGGATCGATGCCCCCCGACGTCTTGCTGGCGATCGCGATGACCGCGGTCGCGGACGGCGTCGTGGTCTTCGACCCGGCGGAGCGGATCGCGCTGGTCAATCCACGCGTGGGGGCGCTGTTCCGCTTCGACCCGGACCGCGTCATGATCGGCATGGACATGGCGGACTTTCTCGGAGTCGTCGGCACCGCCGTCGGCTGGTCCGCGGCACGGATCGCGACGGTGGTCGACAATCATCGTCGCTGGCAGGCCCGGCAGGAAAGCGTCGATATCGATCATCATTTCGACGACGGGACGATCCTGCATATCAACTTCGCCCCGCTGCCCGGGCACTGCGCGGTAATCACCTACCGCGACGTCACGGTCGAGCGACGGCTGACCGACGTCGTCGCGGCGCAAGCCGCGCAGGCGGAACGGTTCCGCAAGGAGATCGCGACCGTCGTCACCGAAACCGATGCCGCGGCGGCGGAAGGCCAAGCGATGGGCCGCGCGGGCGAAGCCGAACTCGAACTGATCGTCCGCGATTTGGGCGACGTCGTCGTCGCCGCGCAGCAATCCACCGCCGCGATGCAGGATGCCGCACAGACCTCGGCGATGATGGCGGGCATGATCGACACGGTCGTCGACCAGGTCCGCCACACCAGCAGCGCCGCCAGCGGTGCGATGGCGCATGCGCACGAGACGGTCGCCCTGTCGCAAGGGCTGTCGGACCGTGCCGGATCGATCGGCTCGATCCTCGACATCATCCGCGCGGTCGCCCGGCAGACTAGCCTCGTCGCGCTCAACGCCGCGATCGAGGCGGCGCGCAGCGGAGAGGCCGGGCGCGGCTTCGCAGTGGTCGCAGCCGAGGTGAAGACGCTTGCCACGCAGACGTCCGATGCGGTCGCGCGGATCGAGCCGCAGATCTCGCGATGCAGATCGCGACGCGCGACGTCGTCGCGGCGAATCGCGCGATCGCGCACGACATCGCCGATATCCAGGCTCGCGCGGTCATCGTGACCGACACCGCACATAGTCAGAGCGAGCGCATTCTCGCGATCACCGCCGCGATCGACGAAACCGCGCTCACCGCGCGCGCGACGACCGACAGCGTCGAACATCTCGAAGTCCGAAACCAGCGCTTCATCAGCTTGGCCCGGCGGATCGGCCAGCAGCTCGAATCCGTACACGCACTGACCCATGGTCTCAGCGTCGCCACCGAGACCTTCCAGGCGACCTATTGACGCCCGTCACCGCACAACGGCAGTACGACCCGCTGCGGGGTATCCATCATAAATAAGGGACCGCGACCGCGTCGCGTATCAACGAGAATGGTGGAGCCGAGGGGGATCGGTTAAAATCCCCGTAAGCACTGAAAAACAAAGGATATTTATTTCGGCGTCGGGACCGTTGTATTAGCCCTTTGTACTAGCTGAGGCAAGGGGCTTCCGTGCTATCCCTGCCCTGCCACACCTTTGATAAGCTCGATCATACGTCGCCGCTGTTCGCAGAATATGAGGTACTGCCGCTTATCCGTAGCCGCAGGCCAGATATCGTGGTCCTTCTCGTTCATGGCTAGATACTGAGCATCTGCCTTGTACTCCGCCTCAACATCCGCCTTAAGCTTTTCTGTGACTGGGTAGTCGTACCCAATATGGGCCAAGCTATTTTGCAGCATCTGTATAGCCTGCATATTCATGCCAATCTTGCTCATAGCCATTTTACTGCCTCTTGGCTGAATGACCATTCGCTCTGACATATCGAGTGCTACAATCGCTGCCTCCTTCCGCTCTCTTGCTTGCACCCTTTCGGTTTCAGCCTTCTCTTGGGCAAGGAGCCGAGCAGATATTCCGTCCAACTCAGCAAGTCGCTCTTGCATTGCGATCTCGGCGGATGCTCCGCAAACGGGCCCGTGACATCGCCAGTTTCCGGTAGGGGCTGGACCAATACTTCACCCGGATCATGCTTGTGCTTTCTAGGTCGCACTAATGATCCAAAACTCAATATTATTCCTAAGAGGCCGAATAGCCACGGCATGTAGCCAATGACACCCATACCTTTATGCCAAGCGTCAGATATGTCCCCCCGGCAAATTTATTAGATCTATGCCCTCTTTCACTGCAACTACAGTGAGCAAGATGATCCCCCCAAACTCGCGCTGTAATCCTAGTCATTCCCCAACCCTATCTGAGCGGCACTGTTAGCCGCCACCCCCGAAGATAAGAGAGGGCATTTCACCACGCAGGGCAAGGATAGCGAGCCGCCTACGATCTAAAATTGCTAGAGATTTGCGAGAGGGTCCCTCCGATCAGAGTGAGCGCGGTTTACCCCGTATGCCCGGTCCCAGCCTCAGGCGATTATGACACGCCTAGCGCGACCTGCATTATCGCGCGTGGTTCTCCATCCCTGCATGACGTGTCACTATCGCCAAACGATCCGCTTCCTGCTCTGTCCAGAATAACCTAACGAGCGTTTGACAATTATGGACAGCGGTTCTACCTAGGCTTGGCAACAGGGAAGCCAGCCAATGCGAACCGTCACCTACTACCGTGTCTCAACTGCCAAGCAGGGCCGCAGCGGCTTGGGCCTAGATGCTCAGAAAGCTGCCATCGCCTTGTTCTGTCAGTCGCGGGATTGCCAGCCCCTCGCTGAGTATGTCGAGGTAGAGAGCGGCAAGCGGGATGATCGGCCTGAGCTTATCAAGGCACTGCATCATGCCAAGGTGACAGGGGCTACCCTCGTTATCGCCAAGCTGGACCGACTGAGCCGCAACCTCGCCTTCCTCGCCAAGCTGCAAGATGCGGGGACACGGTTCATCGCTGCCGACATGCCAGAGGCTAACGAGCTTACAATTCACATCATGGCAGCAATGGCCCAGGCCGAACGCAAAGCTATCAGCAAGCGGACGATTGAAGCCCTCGCTGCCGCCAAGGCCAGAGGCACCAAGTTAGGCAATCCAATGGGCGCTAAGGCGTTCGGGGAGAGCAAGGGCAACGGGGCAGCGGTGGAAGCGATCAAGGCCAAGGCTCAGGCGTTCGCTAGTGACGTTGCGCCCATCATTGAGGCTATCAAGGCTGACGGGCATACCAGCCTGAGGGCTATTGCCGGGGAGCTTAATGCTCGCGGGATCATCACAGCCCGAGGCGGCAAGTGGGCGGCTCAGTCCGTTAGCGACGTAATGCGCTGCCATTCCCCAACCTGATACCGAGCAGGCAGCGGGAAGGCCCGCGTATCCGCCGCAGGGGGTCGCTGGACTCGTTTAGTAGGGGTTCGGGTACTCACCCAGCCTGATTGTCAGAATGACTCTGTACGGGGCTTATTCGGCATCGGGCCTTTTTAGTACCGTCTAGAATAGCAAGCATCATTAGCCCATTCGGTCCTATTCAGTACCGTATTGCAACAGAGACAATCGTCTTCGCAATCGGTCCCTTCCAGTACCGTAGTGCAATAGAAAACCATTCATCACCGCCATAGCTAGGAAGCCCTAGGACGCCTGACAGTGCGATAACTGTAGATACCACAGCCCGCGAGGGTTAGCCGTAGGGCGAAGGGGTGTGCCGACTTTAACAGTTTGGCTCACGGTATCGGACGCTAGGCTCTACAAGCGACGTATGATCTAACTCAAGATGATGCTGCTGTATTTGCTGCCCACTGACTGTAGCTGAGACATTCCGTCTCTCCCTATGTAGTCGATTATCCTCATATCCGTCTTACGGGTAGCATCCGGTTTCGGAGGCTTGGGGGGTAGGGGGGACGCTAGGATACAGCTTAATATTCTCTAATCTAAGATGATACCATAGTATTATCTATGATACCCCGGATCAATCTCCGGTACTCTACGGCCCCATTCCGTATTTCTCATACGCATCCTTCAAATAAGCTCAGTAGTCAATATCGAGGCGCCCCTAGTCTTTGTATTTGATAGGCATACGATACGCTGGTTTCCGTCATTGGTTTTCCAGTGATCTGTCATACTGAGTTTATTTGAGGAATGTACGAGCGTTGAACCTTAACAGGTCCGCTTCATGGCAAGCATATTGCGGCGATAGGCTTGCCGCTCCTCTACCTACGCAATACTCATTTATCCAATGACGCCCATCGGCCCTGAGCATTGCCAGCCTGCTAACTGTAGCGTTGCCCCTGTTGGCAGTTAGCAGGCATCCCTTCTCATACCATCGATTTACCCGTTCCCGTTTGCTTATACGCAAGGGGGCTATCTCTCTTTTACATTGGGACAAGTTCCTACACACCATGAAAGGATAAGCCATGAATACCGTCACCGTTAACACCGACCGCATCAATAATAAGCCCGTTGCTGATTACCTCGCATCTACCGACCGCCGTGTAACGATTGGCGTTCGCTTCACATTGGAAGCCCTAGGCATCGAATTGCCTGACTTCCTCTGCCGTAAGCCCGCAGGCCGACCGGGACGGGCCGCTCTGATGGCCGCAGTCGATGCCGATACAGGCACGATCCATACCTACCGCGCCGAGAAGCTACGGGTCGGCCCGTTCGCTCCGCGTCCTTAATCCCCTCAATACATTCCAAGGAAAACCAATGACACAGAACACCACGCTTGCAGATATCGCTAATGAGATTGAAACCCTCAACAGCAATCTGCTTAAGATCAAGGACCTTGTTGCTCTAATCGGCAAGCCCGCAATCCTCAAGGCTGATGAAGTCGCTAAGGCCTTGGAAGATGCAAAGGAACGGTACGCCGAGGCTCTTGCTAATCAGGCAACGGTAGCGCGAGAGGAACGGCTTAAGGCTTTCACCGATATACGCATTGTTGCTACACCCGGTCACAACCTGATGAATACGGCTTTTACGATCCATTATACCCGTAAGGCTTGGGACAATGACGCAAAGGAATCTCTCCCCAAGGTGTTTGAGTGCAGGGGGTTTGCTGGACTGGACGATGCTGCATACGAATATCTCGTAACGGTGAAGCCTGAGGCTATCCCTGCCGAGATTATGAAGCTGGCACCGGGAAACGCACAGGAGGCGTTCGGCCTGTACTTCATCGGTAAACAGCGGGGCTACGTTAAGGGCGCGGCGGTAGCGGCCTAATGTCTAACCTTGATGATCGGGGAACAGGGGATGCGCCAAGGCCATCCCGCCCTGATTATGTCCCCAAGGTAGCTATCGTACCGCAGACCCTAGACGATCTGATGCAGCGAGCAGGGCCATATGCCGATGCCGTCAAAGCCCATCTGGAATGGTCCGCCATTTCCGTTTGGTTGATGAAGACAGACGGCGAGCAGGTTGACGCCGCATCGTTGCCGGTCCGTGTCGCTAACCTCTCCGTCCTCCTGATAAGGGAAGCCGAAGAACATGCCGCAGGATGGCCCCGCCTATCAGGCCCTGCCGTAACTCCTGCAATCTACGGCTATTCCCCGGACAGCCAATGCGAAGCCCGACACTCCGCCGCTCAAGTCCGCTCGATATGGGAAGCTAATGGCCGCCCGTATCTCCGGGCTAGCGATTGCAAGTTCGGCTTCCAGTACCTTGCCGCCTGCATCCGCTCCGGCGTGATCCCTCCCGTCCCGACCATTGGCGACGTGGAGCCAAGCTCCCCTGCCAAACCGGCACCGCCTCACATTCTAAATATGTACAAGGAAAACCAATGACCGCACTAACCCCCCGCCAAGCCATTAAGGTAAAGGCCGCTCTTTCGCTGATTGCAGTACATGGGCACAATCCCCGTACTGTACAGAAGCAAGCTCAGGACGAAATGGCAAAGGGCTATCCCGCCAATGCCGCATACTCTACGGCTCTAAATGCTTTTTCGGCTCGCGTTCCTGCATTGAAGAACACCCTAGAGATTGCTGTCGATCTTATCCACAACAGCGATGATGCTACCGTTTCGATGTATGACAAGGCGCTGACTGCATACAATAATACCGGTGATGAAGGCCATCTTGATAACCTAGCTCCTATGATCCTTGAGGATGCAAAGGCGCTGGCTATCAGTAAGGGCGAAGTCACCGAAGCCGATGCCGCTAACTGGACCGTTGATGATGCTCTAGGCAGCACTGTCGAAGCCTATGCAGAAACGCCTGATGTTCCTGAGGCGTCTTCGATCCCGCCCGGTGAGACTGTCAAAAGCTCATTCGGATTTAATATCCCGAAGCCGAATGCTCCACAGCCCGCCCAGCAGCCCGCTCAGGCGCAACCGACCGGCCCGCAGTGGATCATGGGTCCGACCGGCTACACCCTCGTAGCGAAGGCTCCTACCGGCCCACAGACGGGGCAGAGCATGACCGGCTATGATCCCTACAAGGGCGGACAGGACGTGACCGGCATTCGGGTAGCTCAGACCGGCGACGCAGCCCGTCGTTCGTATGGCACCCCGGTAGGCGATGTTGCCGGTTTCCAGACCGATACGGGATACCGCGTTACCCCGACCGGGGAGCAGGCCCGCCGCGAGGCTGGCGTCCCGCTTGGCTATGATGCCTAATAGACCGGCTAGGAGAGTCGCTGAGAGGCGGTAGCTAATCCGGCCATACAGATACCCGAACGCATTCGATTGATTCCCCAAGGGGCTGATACGGGCGCAATCCGGGTATCTGTATGTTCGGCTCTTTTAGCGCCCGCCTGTCGTGGTTCGATAGCAGATATTACGATCATCATCTTCGACAACAACCCTGATAGTGAGCGGCATGGATATAGTCTTGTCAGCCTCGCTAATCGCTTCTTCCAAGGTAGCAAAGCGGTCAGAATTATAGACTTGATCATTAGGCTCAAATATTCGAGTGACTGTGTACCACATTAATTCTCTCCATCAGGTGAAATTATATTTAATTATGATTAACCCCGGCACCCGGTATGTCGCCATAGCTTCCGCCAAACTATGCAGGTCGTATCCGCTGCCGTAATCGTCGGCTACGTCTTTGCCTGCATGGCCCATTAGCTGCCGCTGCACTCCCTCCGCGATCCTGGCCCTACGGATATAATCCTTGAAGGTATGGCGGAAGGAATGGAAAACCTTACGCTTGTCAGTGATACCACAGACCTTGCGGAGATAAGGCCCAAACCACTCTCCCCACTTTGCAGTAAGCCGACCATAGACGTTAGCCTTTAGGTCCGGGAATACCCTGCCCTTTTGATCCGCTAACTTCTCGACATAGGCTATAAACCCGAGCCGCTCTAGATCAGGATGCAATGGAATTAGTCTCTCACTTGCTGCATTCTTAATTCTGTTATCCTGCCCCAGCGCATCGGTAGCCTCAGTGATCTGTAGGAACCAGCCTGACAGCATCTTGCCGTCTTGATCGGGGTATTCCTTACGCTGCACGTCCGACACGCGAAGCTGTCCAATTTCCTCTAGCCGCGCCCCAGTGAACAGACCGAGCAGCGGTAGCCAGTATGCAGCCTCAAGCCTGCCGCCCTTGGGCCGCTCGCCCTTCGCATAGACCGGGCTGGCAAAGATGGCCTGCAAATCAGACAGGGAGAACGGTTGGCGCTGCATCTTGCCGCCGTCAGCAACCTTGACGCTAATGCCCTCAGCTACGTTCGCTGGCGCTAGATCGTTCTGATATGCCCAGCCTATCAGCGTCCGCAGGCGGGATAGCTTCATGTTCGTATTGGCGACTGTCTGCCCCTCAGCGAGCAGCTTGTCTTTGAAGGCCAGCACGTCCTGCCGGGTGATTAGCTCCACCGGCTTGCGCCCAGTCCGCTCATAGAACCACCGCGCTACGGCCTCATGGGTATCCTTGCCCTTGGGAACAACACCGCGTTCCGCAGCCCAGCGATCTAGAATATCCTTGTCGAGATACAGACCGGACCCGGTAGCAGGCTCGCGCTCAGTGGTAGCGGGCTGGCATTCAACGGCTCGATTTTTACCCAGCAATGCGCGGGCATCTTTTACATGCTTCGGCTGCATGGAGAAAAGTAGGGCTTCCCCGTTCCGCCCCCGCCTTCTCCCGTTCATGCAGGACCAGCAAGCGCCCAGCCCTAGCTATCTCAGCCGGGGAAGCATCGGCCTCCTTGCCCTCGCTAAGTGCATCCATGATCGGCCCTAGGGCTTCATGCTCCATATCAGCGGCGAATGATTCGTCAGCGGCATAGTCAGCTTGAGCTTGCTCATGCTCCCAACGCTGGCGCTCCCGCTCGGTCTGAGCAGCGGCCTTGTTAGGCATCGGCTTAGGTTCGGATTTATCCCCGGACTTATCCACAGCTTTATCCCGCTCCGCTTGCTTAAGCAGGGCATGAGCAGCCTTCGTCATGTCGGGTATCACGGCTTTAGCGGCATCACGGTCCTTTAGCCCTAGCGACCGCTTTATCTCCCGCTTGCCAGCCATGAAGGGGCGCAGGTCCGCAGGTATGCCCATGCGGAAATAATAGACCCCGTTGGGTGCTCTGTGGAGGTATGAACACATAGGCTTTCGTCCTCGTACCTTTGTACTAGACGCCTGTAAAAGTCCTATGTTTCCCAGTGGTTTACCGTGATTTCAACGGCTTAACGAGAATGGTGGAGCCGAGGGGGATCGAACCCCTGACCTTTCGCATGCCATGCGAACGCTCTCCCAGCTGAGCTACGGCCCCATTCCCGTTGGGAGGCGGCTCACTAACCGGAGCCGCCCGGGTTGGCAAGCGGCGTAAACGCCGCCTGCCAAATTTCTTTATCTCAACGCTCGTGCTCGTCCTGCGGCGTCTCGACGCCAAGGTCGTCGTCGCCGCCCAGATCGACTTCGTCGTCCGCGGACGGCTCTTCGTCCTCGCCGGTGATCGAGGCGATATCCTCTTCCTCGTCACCCTCGAGATCCGCATCGGGCTTCTTGGTGTCGGGCTTGGCGACCTCGAACGGCAGCGGCTGCTTCGACTTCAGGATCGGCTCGGGCTCCCACGCATACCCGCATTCGATGCAGGTGACGGGGTCGGCCTTTTCGAGGTCGTAGAAACGCGTCGCGCATTTCGGACACGAACGCTTCGTGCCCCATTCCGGCTTGATCATGCCGATAGAACCTTTCGAATGGATAGATTGTGGGGGATGCCCCCGCAAAGTGGGCGCGCCTTGCCATAGCGCAAGGCCACTGTCAAAAGCCCGGCCCCATGACACACCCCCTCCCCCAACCGCTGGACGTCGTCGCGCGCGGTCCGTTGACCGGTTCGATCGCGGTCCCCGGTGACAAGTCGATCAGCCACCGCGCGCTGATGTTCGCGAGCCTCGCGGTCGGGACCAGCCGGATCACCGGCCTGCTGGAGGGCGAGGACGTGCTCGCCACCGCGGCGGCGATGCGCGCGATGGGCGCGACGATCGAGCGGCAGGACGACGGCATCTGGGTCGTCGACGGCGTCGGTGTCGGCGGGCTGCTCCAGCCCGAGACCGCGCTGGAGATGGGCAATTCGGGCACCTCGACGCGGCTGCTGATGGGGCTGGTGTCGAGCCACCCGATCACCTGCACCTTCACCGGTGACGCCTCGCTGTCGGGACGACCGATGGGCCGCGTGATCGAGCCGCTGTCGCAGATGGGCGCGGACATCACCGCGTCGCCCGGCGGCAAGCTGCCGCTGATGGTGCGCGGGATCTGCCCCGCGGTGCCGATCACCTACACGTTGCCGGTCGCGTCGGCGCAGGTGAAGTCGGCGATCCTGCTGGCGGGGCTCAACACGCCCGGCATCACCACGGTGATCGAGCCGGTCGCGACGCGCGATCACAGCGAGCGGATGCTGACCGGGTTCGGCGCGCAGCTGACCGTCGAGGAAACGGACCAAGGCCGCGTGATCTCGATCACCGGCGAGGCGGAGCTGACCCCGCAGGATATCGTCGTGCCGGGCGATCCGTCGTCCTCAGCCTTCTGGCTGGTCGCGGCGTCGATCGTGCCGGGGTCGGACATCGTCGTGCGCAATGTCGGGCTGAACCCGACACGGATCGGCATCGTCACGGCGCTGCGCATGATGGGCGCGGACATCACCGAGCTCGATCCGCGGACCGTCGGCGGCGAGCCCGTCGCCGACCTGCGCGTCCGCCATGCCGCGCTGACCGCGATCGAGGTGCCGGCCGATCTCGCGCCGAGCATGATCGACGAATATCCGGTGCTGTTCGTCGCCGCGGCGTTTGCGTCCGGCACGACCGTCGCCAGGGGCGCGCACGAGCTGCGGGTGAAGGAATCGGACCGGATCACGACGATGCGGATCGCGCTCGAGGCGTGCGGCGTGACGTGCGAGGAATTCGAAGACGGCATGGCGATCACGGGTTCGGGCGGGGCGGCGATTCGCGGTGGCGCTCGGGTCGCCTCGAAACTCGATCATCGCATCGCAATGAGCATGGTGGTGGCTGGACTTGGCAGCGCCGAGCCCATCACGATCGACGACATATCGCCGGTGGCGACGAGCTATCCCGTGTTCTTCCGGTCGCTCGACGAATTAACGGGTCGGGCGACCGGCCAGGGGAATTAAGATGATCATCGCAGTCGACGGTCCGGCGGCATCGGGCAAGGGCACGATCGCGCGCGCCTGGCGAAGCATTACGGCCTCCCCTATCTCGATACCGGCTTGCTCTACCGCGCGGTCGCGCTGAACGTGGCGCGGATGGGGCTGGACCCCGAACAGGAAGCCGATGCGGTTGCCGCATGCGACTTCGACGATGCGGTGATGACGGACCCGGCGCTGCGCGACGACGATGTCGGGGCGATGGCCTCGATCGTGTCCGCACATCCGCTGGTCCGCGCGGCGCTGATGCAGCGGCAGAAGCGGTTTGCCGCGCAGGCGGGTGGCGCAATTCTCGACGGGCGCGATATCGGCACGGTGATCGCGCCGGATGCGGATGCCAAGCTGTTCGTGAAGGCGACCCCCAATATCCGCGCGCAGCGGCGCCATGCTGAATTGCAGGCACGTGGCGGGACGGCGAGCAAGGACCGCGTGCTGGCGGACATCCGGGCGCGGGATGCGCGCGACAGCGGGCGCTCGATCGCACCGCTGGTGATGGCGCCGGACGCGGCGCTGCTCGATACGAGCTTCCTGTCGATCGAAGCGTCGGTGCAGCGCGCGGTGGCGCTGGTCGAGGCGCAGCGGGCGAAGAAGGCTGCGGGTTAAGTCTTTCGCTTCCCGCTTAGAGCAACACCACCCCGCGTAGGCCGGGGCCCAGTTGGAAAGGTCGCAGTAACGGAGCGCTGCCCTTAGTCAGCGACGTCTCCCAACTGGGCCCCGGCCTTCGCCGGGGGTGGTGGTTGGGGGAAGTGCGGTAAACCAACAGCGTTTCCCCGCGAAGGCGGGGACCCAGACTGGGCTCCCGCCTTCGCGGGAGACCAAGGGGGCGGAGAGCCGGCACTCGTTCCGAAGCCGCCCCCCTTACACGCCGTCGCCAGCGTGATCGCGCCCAGCACCACCCCCGGGAAGTTCGCCACCGCGATCGGCCAGTCGCGCTTCGGCTTCAGCACGCCATACGCGACCCACAGCCCGCAATTGACCATCGTCGCGAACGGCTGGACCACCGATCCCTTCTGACCGGCCAGGTTCAGCATGATCTGGTCGATATACGACAGGTACATCACGATTGCCGTCGCCGTGGCGATCCAGCCCAGCACGAGAATGCCGCGTTCGCTCAATCTTCGCTCCTGTTGTAAGCCGCCCCTAACGCTGCAGCGGCGAACTTGCTCCGAGACGGGGTTTCCGCTACACAGGAGCGTCCGGCGAGCGATGCTCGTGGAGGAAGGCGCGGAGACCTCTGAGTCTCACGCGCCGTTTTCGCATTCAGCGTCTACGTCCTCTGCGCCTCGTGCCGTCCGGATGCCGTGCCGGCGTTCGGTCGTCGCGGCAACGAAGGCCAAGACCAGCGGATCCAACCGCTTGGCCGGAAACAGACTAGGATTACTGAATTCTATGGCAACCCAGGTAATGCCGTCGCGCGACGATTTCGCCGCGATGCTGAACGAGACGCTCGGCGACGCCGACAGCTTCGAGGGCCGCGTGGTGCATGGCACCGTGACCGGCATCGAGAACGACATGGCCGTCATCGACGTCGGTCTGAAGTCGGAAGGCCGCGTGCCGCTTCGCGAATTCGCAGCGCCGGGCCAGAAGGCTGACCTGAAGGTCGGCGACGAAGTCGAAGTCTATGTCGACCGCGTCGAGAACGTCCATGGCGAAGCGATGCTCAGCCGCGACCGTGCGCGCCGCGAAGCCGCATGGGACAAGCTGGAAACCGAATTCTCGAAGACGACCCGCGTCGAGGGCGTGATCTTCGGCCGCGTGAAGGGTGGCTTCACCGTCGACCTGAACGGCGCCGTCGCGTTCCTGCCGGGCTCGCAGGTCGACATCCGCCCCGTGCGCGACGTCACCCCGCTGATGGACATCCCCCAGCCGTTCCAGATCCTGAAGATGGACCGCAAGCGCGGCAACATCGTCGTGTCGCGTCGCGCCGTTCTCGAAGAGACGCGCGCAGAGCAGCGTTCGGGCCTGATCCTCAGCCTCGCCGAGGGCCAGATCATCGACGGCGTCGTCAAGAACATCACCGATTACGGTGCGTTCGTTGACCTCGGCGGCATCGATGGCCTGCTGCACGTCACCGATCTCAGCTACAAGCGCGTCGGTCACCCGAGCGAAGTCCTGAACATCGGCGACACCGTCAAGGTGCAGATCATCCGCATCAACAAGGACACCCAGCGCATCAGCCTCGGCATGAAGCAGCTGGAGAGCGATCCCTGGGATGGCGCGATGGTCAAGTATCCGGTCGGCGCCAAGCTCACCGGCCGCGTCACGAACATCACCGAGTATGGTGCGTTCGTCGAGCTGGAAGCGGGCATCGAAGGCCTTGTCCACGTGTCGGAAATGTCCTGGACCAAGAAGAACGTCCATCCCGGCAAGATCGTGTCGACCTCGCAGGAAGTCGACGTCATGGTCCTCGAAGTCGATTCCGAGAAGCGTCGCATCTCGCTCGGCCTCAAGCAGGCTCAGGCCAATCCGTGGGAGGCCTTCGCGGCCGCGCATCCGATCGGCTCGACCGTTGAGGGCGAAGTCAAGAACGCGACCGAATTCGGTCTGTTCATCGGCCTCGACAACGACGTCGACGGCATGGTCCACATGTCCGACATCGCCTGGGGCGTTTCGGGCGAGGACGCGCTCAACCTGCATCGCAGGGTGAGACCGTCGAGGCGTCGTGCTCGACATCGACGCCGAGAAGGAGCGTATCTCGCTCGGCATGAAGCAGCTCGAGCGCGGCGGGCCTTCGGCCGGCGGCATCGCAGCAGCAGGCGACAAGCTGAACAAGAACGCGATCGTCACGGTCACCGTTCTCGAAGTCCGCGACGCGGGCCTCGAAGTTCAGCAGGGCGACGATGGCGCGACCGGCTTCATCAAGCGCACGGATCTGGGTCGCGATCGCGACGAGCAGCGTCCGGAGCGTTTCCAGGTCGGCCAGAAGTTCGACGCGATGGTGACGGGCTTCGATCGTTCGAAGAAGCCGACCTTCTCGATCAAGGCGATGCAGATCTCCGAAGAGAAGCAGGCTGTCGCTCAGTATGGTTCGTCGGATTCCGGCGCGACCCTCGGCAACATCCTGGGCGAGGCTCTCAAGGCCCGCACGGAAGCCGAAAAGAAGTAAGCGAATTGGGACCGGGATGCTCGATGCATTTCGGTCCCTTTTGCTTTTGGCTTGAAACTCATTTGGTGCTATCGCCCCAATTACTGACCTAAATCAGTATTATCACATATGGGCGGGGGCTCGTTACCATGATCAGATCTGAGCTTGTTCAAAAACTGACCGATGCGCATCCGGACCTGGAGCCGCGCGAGGTCGAATTGATCGTCTCGTGTTTCTTCGACGAGATCTCGAAGCGCCTGGCCGCCGACGGCCGGGTCGAACTGCGCGGCTTCGGCGCATTTTCCACGCGCGCGCGCGATGCGCGGACCGGACGCAATCCCCGGACCGGCGAAGTCGTCGCTGTCGACGCCAAGCGCGTCCCCTATTTCAAGCCCGGCAAGGAAATGCGCTCGCGTCTTAACGTCGATTGAGCGGCACCTGCGGGTCCAACATGGGTTGACCCTGCGCTCGACCTCGTCTTTCTGACTCCAGTGTGCGGACGTGGCGAAACCGGTAGACGCAGGAGACTTAAAATCTCCCTCCCCTGGAGTGCGGGTTCGAGTCCCGCCGTCCGCACCATCACGCTTGCCTGTGCCGCCGCGCTGCTCTTCGCACCGGCGGCCTGCAACCGGCGCCGCGACTCGGGCGCGGTCGTCGTCAGCGCGATCGGTGGGGTGCCCGCTGCCGCGGATGCCCGCCGAGGCCCGATCGACCTCCCCTCGCGCCTGTTGATCGATTCGACGGCGCAGGGGCTGGTCCGGTTCGATGCTGCCGGCCAGATTGAGCCCGGCCTGGCCGAACGTTGGATCGTCATCGATGATGGCATGAGCTATATTTTCCGCCTGCGCGAAGCCACGTGGAGCGACGGTAGCCGCATCACCGCGGACCAGATTGTCGCGATGCTCAAACGCCAGATCGTGCCGGCATCGCGCAATCCACTCGCCCCCTTTCTCAGCGCGGTCGACGAGATCGTCGTGATGACGCCGCAGGTGATCGAGGTCCGGCTGTCGCGGCCGCGTCCCGACCTGCTCAAGCTGTTCGCTCAGCCCGAACTTGCCCTGCTGCGTCTGCGCCCGCCCGGCGGCAGCGGCCCGTTCCGCATCGCCCAGCCCGGCGCCGCGCCGCTGCTGCGCCCGGTCTATGATCTCAACCGCGCCGACCCCGAAGACCAGCTCGAGATGCAGCCCGAACGTGACGTCCGTCTGATCGGCGAGCGCGCCGCGCGGGCGATCGCGCGGTTTGCGCATCGCGACTCGGACCTGGTCAGCGGCGGCAGCTTCGCCGACTGGCCGCTTCTCGCGACGGCCGATATCGCCCCCGCCGCGATCCGGGTCGACCCCGCGGTCGGGTTGTTCGGGCTCGCGATCGTTTCGCGGACGGGCTTCCTTGCCGAGGCGGCGAACCGCGCCGCGATCTCGCAGGCGATCGATCGCAGCGCGCTGACCGCCGCGATCGCCCCCAATTGGGAGGCGGCCGACCGCATCCTCGCCGAACCGCTCGACTCCGCCGGGCTCCCGCAGGTGCCGTCATGGACGCTGCTGAACCAAGACGAGCGCCGCGCGGGTGCCCGGTTACGGGTCGCGACGTGGCGCGAGCAGGCGCAGAGCGGGCC
Organism: Sphingomonas sp. Ant20; assembly: GCF_000783375.1. NCBI lineage: Bacteria > Pseudomonadati > Pseudomonadota > Alphaproteobacteria > Sphingomonadales > Sphingomonadaceae > Sphingomonas > Sphingomonas sp. Ant20. The sequence continues at coordinate 39,301 of NZ_JRVI01000003.1, read as the reverse complement.
GATCGCGATGCGGATCGCCCTGCCCGCCGGATCGGGCGCGACCATCCTCTACGCGCATGTCGCCGCCGCCCTGCTCCGGATCGGCATCCTGCCCGAGCGCGTCGCGATCGACGCCCCCGCCGATCTGCGACTGATCGATCTGGTGGCGCCCTATGATAGCGCGCGCTGGTATCTGGCGAACGCCTGCATCGTCTGCAGCGCCCCCGCGCAGGCGGCACTCGACGCCGCGCGTGCGGCACCGACGCTTGCCGAACGCAGCCAGCGGATTGCGGCGGCCGATGCCGCACTGAACGAGGACGTGCCCTTCATTCCGCTCGCACGGCCGCTCCGCTGGTCGCTGGTCGCGACGCGGCTGCAACAATGGCAGCCGAACAGCCGCGCGTGGCACCCGTTGAACAGGCTTCGTCCCGACACCAAGTGAGTCGCATGACCAACAATGCCACTCGCATCGATCCCGCCACGCTGGCCAGCAGCTTCGCGATCGGTCAGGACCCGGCCTCGGTCCGCGCCCGGGTCGAGGCGCTGGAGCGGATTCTCGAACGCGCGTTCATGGTCCCCGGGATCAACCGCTCGATCGGGCTCGATGCGATCGTCGGGCTCATTCCCGTCGTCGGCGACCTGATCGGTGCGCTGATGGGAAGCTGGCTCGTCTGGGAGGCGCGCAACCTCGGCATGTCGAAGTTCCAGCTCGCCCGGATGATGGGCAATGTCGGGTTCGATGCGGCGCTCGGACTGGTGCCGTTCGTCGGCGACGCCGCAGATTTCATGTTCCGATCGAACACGCGCAACCTGCGGATCATTAAGCGTCACCTCGACAAGCACCACCCCTCAACTGTCACGCTGGCCGGCTGAGTACGGGTCAGCCCTCGCCGCGCCAGATCCTGATCGGCGTGCCCTGCGTAACCCCGCCTGCGTGCGCGGGGCAGCGCTTGTAGCGGAAGGCGGTGTCGAGGCAGATCCATAGCTCGTCGAGCCAGCCCTGCTTGGTCGTCGTGACGCGCATCATTGCCGCGTTAAGTCCCGGATTGGCCTTCGCCATCGCCGCCGCAAACTGTCCGGCGGTCAGCGGGCTTCGCGACAGGGTGTCCATGTCGGGATAGCGCAACTTGGCGTAGAGGCTGCTCGACTGGCGGAAATAGCGTGCGGGCTGATAGCCCGGCATGCAGGTCCCGTGCTTGGCCCATTCATGCTGGATCAGCTGCGCCGACGGCGTCGTGCAGAGCTGGCGCTTGATCACTGCCTGCGGGACGATCGCGGTCGCGCGACAATATTGCGGCCAGGTCTTGCCCGCGCCGTCGGGCCACAGGCCGTGGAGCGTGAAGCCGAACCGGTTGCCCGCCCCGCACTGGAACCTGGCGCTCGGCTGGTCGCCTTTCTCGCGGCAATATTGCGGGGCCCAGGTGATGGCGAGCGTATAGCTCGCGATCGGCAGGATCCGCGCGGGTTCGCGCGCGGACGGCAGGTCGGGGCGGACGCGGTCGATGCCGCCCATGGGCGCCGAACAGCTATAGGCCTGCGCCGCGGCAATGCCCGGCGCGGACAGCCCCGCGACGATCATCATGCCCGCGAGTCGGTTCATCCGCGTCATGCCTCGATCTCCTCCTCGGCATCGTCGTCGACGCCGCGGTCCGCGACCTCGTCGAACCAGGCGCGCGCGCGCGGCCGGAACAGCAGGACGATCGGCAGGATCGTCAGCACGAGCTGCGCGATCGTCAGCATCCCGATCAGCCCTGTCGCAAGCACCCCCGTCGCGACCTGCAGCATCACCCCAGCGGCGCCGAGTACCGTCAGCGCGACGAGCAGCCACAGGGCAACCCGGCTACCCCTGCGCGTCGTAAGGATCAGCAGCAGCAGCGACAGTCCGACGCCGAACGCCGTCACCCCTGCCGCCAGTGCAAAGCCGCCCTGCGCAACCGCGGCATCCCAGGTCAGCACGCTGACCGCGATCAGCAGACCGATCGAGGCGAGATACAGCCATTCGGCCAATATAACGGATTTGGGACGCATCTTCACCCTGTTCATTTCGCGATCATGTCGTGGCGGCACGATACCGCGTCTCTACCCACGCGCCAGTCCCCGCGCGCCAATCAAAGCGTCGCGAAATCGAGCCCGATATCGGCGGCGGGCGCGGACTGGGTCAGCCGTCCGACCGAGACATAGGTGACCCCGCTCTCGGCGATCGCGCGGATCGTGTCGAGCGACACGCCGCCCGATGCTTCGGTCGGCACGCGGCCATCGACCAGCGCGACCGCACCGCGGAGAATCTCGGGTGGCATGTTGTCGAGCAGCAGATGCGTTGCCCCCGCCGCCAGCGCGGGCTCGATCTGGTCGACACGGTCGACCTCGACGATGATCTGCGCGATGCCCGCATCCCTCGCCCGACGCACCGCCTCGCCGACGTCGCCGGCGACCGCGACGTGATTGTCCTTGATCATCGCCGCATCCCACAGCCCCATGCGGTGGTTCTGCGCACCGCCCATGCGGGTCGCGTATTTTTCGAGCACGCGCAGCCCGGGGATGGTCTTGCGCGTGTCGAGCAGGATGGCGCCGGTGCCCTGCATCCGATCGACATAGGCCTGCGTCATCGTCGCCACACCCGACAGGTGCTGGACGGTGTTCAGCGCGGACCGCTCGGCGGTCAGCATCGCGCGCGCGCGGCCCTCGATCCGCATCAGCTCGGTACCCGCAGCGACCGCCTGCCCGTCCTCCACGAGATGCTCGATCCGGACCTCGGGATCGAGCGCGCGGAAGAACGCATCGGCGAGGGCGAGGCCTGCGACGGTGATCGCGTCGCGGCTGTCCATCACCCCGGCAAAGCGCGCCTCGGCGGGGATCACCGCCGCAGAGGTGATGTCGCCGATCGTGCCCAGATCCTCGGCCAGCGTCGCAGCGACGAACCTATCGATGTCGAAGCCCGCCAGCGCTGCGCTCACGAACGCGTCCCGCTGGTCTGCGCCGGGCCGAGATCGCCCATCCCGACCGTGCCCGAGGCCATCGCCAGCATCGCATCGAGGCTCTTCTTCGCCTGGAGCCGCAGCCCCTCCTCGATCTCGATCCGCGGCGACAGATCGCGCAGCGCAACGTACAGCTTCTCCATCGTGTTGAGCGCCATGTACGGGCAGATATTGCAGTTACAGTTACCGTCGGCGCCGGGCGCACCGATGAAGCGCTTGTTCGGCAACGCCTTTTCCATCTGGTGGATGATATGCGGCTCGGTCGCGACGATCAGCGTGTCGCCGGGCATCGCGATCGCATAGTCGAGGATGCCGCGCGTCGACCCGATATAATCGGCATGGTCGAGGATGATCGGCGGGCATTCGGGATGTGCGACGATCGGCGCGCCCGGATTGGCGGCCTTGAGCTTGAGCAGCTCGCTTTCGCTGAACGCCTCGTGGACGATGCACACGCCCGGCCACAACAGCATCTCGCGCCCGGTCTTGCGGACCAGATAGCCGCCGAGATTGCGGTCTGGGCCGAAGATGATCTTCTGGTCCGCGGGCAGCTGCGACAGGATCTTCTCGGCCGACGAGGACGTCACGATGATGTCGGACAGCGCCTTCACCTCGGTCGAGCAGTTGATGTACGTCAGCGCGATGTGATCGGGATGCTTGGCGCGGAACGCCGCGAACTGTTCGGGGGGACAGCTGTCCTCGAGGCTGCAGCCGGCATCCATGTCGGGCAGCACGACGATCTTGTCGGGCGACAGGATCTTGGCGGTCTCCGCCATGAACCGCACGCCGCAGAACGCGATGACATCCGCCTCTGTCGCCGCCGCCTTGCGCGACAGGTCGAGGCTGTCGCCGACGAAATCGGCAATGTCCTGCAATTCGGGCTTCTGGTAATAATGCGCGAGGATGATCGCGTTCTTCTCCTTGCGGAGCCGCTCGATCTCGCCGCGAATGTCGATGCCCGCAAAATTCTGGTGGAGTTCCATTGTCGTATCCCGGTTTAGTTGCGGTTCCCTAGCACGTCCTGCAGCGAACGCGACGTGTCCCATCGCTCGGTCGACGCCTGCGCCTCGTCGGCGAAGCGCACGCTGACGGTCGCATCCACTCCCGCCGCGCGCAGCGGCATCGCGAAGCTACGCTCGACCGCACGCCGCGTCGCGTCGCGCGCCAGCCGGATCATCGCGGGCTCGCGCGCCTGGCGGACCAGCTCGATCTGGCCCGCGCGCCGGTTGGCGGTGTCGAGCCGCTTCTCCGCATCGGTCAGCGTCGCCAGCACACCGCCCGAACCATATTCGCGCAGCGCATTGAGGTCGATTTGCGGCCCCTCCACCTCGACCGGCGGCAATCGCACCGCGAGCGTCCGCGTCGCGGCATCCCAGGCGACATCGCGCTGCGACAGCTTGCCGAGGTCGACCTCATAGCGGACCATTCCCGGCATGATCAGCGTCTTCTCGGTGGTGAAACCCAGTTGCGACTGGCGCGACGTCACCACCGCGACGAACCGCGCGGCAAAGGTCGACAGCCGGTTCTGTTCGCGCAGCCCCTCCAAGCTCGCACTCGCGATCGTCGTCGGGTCGGGCGTCAGCCGGCTCTGCACGTACCGCTGCACGCCCCACAGCGCGATCAGCGCGGCCAGCGCGAGCAGCACCAGCACCCCCGCCGCCTTGGCCAGGAACGACCCGACCCCGCCACGCCGCGCAGACTCCGTGCCGCGGCTGTCCTCGTTCACGCCATCCGCCATGCACCATCCCCTTCCGTCTCGCCGACCAGCCCGCGACCGCGCAGATCATACAGATGCGCCAGCACCGATCCCTCGGCGCCCGGCACCAGCCGCGGATCGAGCCCGACATACATGCGCTCGACCAGCGCCGCGACACCCCGCGGCGCCTCGCGCAGCAGACGGAGGATCTGCCCCTCGCGCTGCTTGCGGTGGCCGAGCATCCCGCGCACCAGCCGCTGCGGCCGCTCGATCGCCTCGCCATGCCCTGGATAATAGACACGGTCGTCGCGTCCCAGCAGCCGCTCGAGGCTCGCCATATAGTCGGTCATGTCGCCATCGGGCGGCACGACGACGCTGGTCGACCAGCCCATGACGTGATCGCCCGAGAACAGCGCCCCGCTCTCGCGCAGGGCGAAGGCGAGATGGTTCGACGTGTGGCCCGGCGTTGCGATCGCCTCGAGCGTCCAGCCCGCCGCGCCGACCGTCTCGCCGTCCGCCAGGACGCGATCGGGTGCATAGAGCGCGTCGAACGAACTATTGGCCGCGACACCGGGCGCGAACGCGGCGGCGCCGACGATCGGCGCGCCGGTCGCGGCCTGCAACGGGCGCGTTGCCGGACTATGGTCGCGGTGATGATGCGTGACAACGATCGCGGCAAGAGGGCGGCCATCGATCACGCGCAGCAAGGCATCGAGATGCGCGGGATCGTCGGGCCCGGGATCGGTCACCGCCAGCGCGGTCGTCCCGACGATATGCGTCTGCGTGCCGGTGAAGGTATAGGGCGACGCGTTCGGCGCGAGCACGCGGACGACGAGCGGCTCGAGCTGGATCGGGATGCCGGTCGGATGCTCAGCCATGCCCCCGAAATGGCGGCTGGCGGCGCGCATGGCAAGACCCGAACCCAAGACCCCGCCGCCCGACCCTGTGATACCACCCCGATCCCGTCATCCGGACGAAAGTCAGAGTCCAGGGCCGCAGGCACCGCCCCCTACCCCAGAATGCCGGTCAATCCCGCTTGGCGATGTCCGCCTGGACCTCGGCCAGACCCTCGTCGATGCCGGCAAGCGCCTCGCGGCGTTGCGCAGCGGTCATGTCGGTGTTCTTCTCGATCGAGGCCCGCGCGATCTTCAGACTGGCGAGTGCGGAGGCGTAGGCGCTCGCCTCGATCTCGCGGCTATTGATCGCCGCGGTGGCGGCGTCGGCGGCGGCCTGTTCGATGCGATTGGTGCAGATGACCATCTTGCGCACGCCGCCTTCGGTCCGGTCGATCACATAGTGCTTGCCCGGCCCGTCCTTGCCATCGACGCAGGCGCGTTCGGTCACCTCGGGTACCATCCCCGACGCGACGATCGTGCTGCCCGGCTTCGCACGGATGACCCGCGTGCTGACGGTCTTGCCGTCGCGCGTGACGATCGTCGTGACCTGACGCGCGTCGGCGGGGCGTGCGGTAAGCGGCGCAGCGGGCGCGACAGGCGCCACGGGTGCGACCGGGGTCAAGACTGGCATAGATGGCAGAGGTGGCAGAGGTGGCAGGGGCGCCGCCGGGACGACCGGCGCCACGCGGTCCTCGACACCGGCACGATCGCCGTGGCGGCCTTGGTGCCCGAAGCGGTCAGCGCGAGCCCCGTCGCGACCAGCAGGCCGACCGAGGCCGCCCCCGTCGCGATCCGGCCGCGTGAAATCCGAGAAGTCGTCAACATGCGCAATCTCCCTTTCAGATCGGTGATGGTGTGGAGGTGACACGCGGCCGACACCGCGCCGCCATGCGCCGCCTTGACGATCGCACAGGCATAGATGTGGCGGTCGACCGCGGATCGGCCGGCGAGCACGCGTGCGTCGTTGGCAAGCTCCTGGTCCGCCCGGAACCGACGAAACGCATGCCAGGCGACCGGGTTGAACCAGTGAAGCGCGAGCACGATCAACGCCACCCAGTTGGCGAACAGGTCGCCACGCTGGTGATGGCCAATCTCGTGCGCGAGCGCCAATTCGCACTCGTCCGCGTCATAGCGATCCGCGAAATCACGCGGAAACGCGACGTAGCGGCGGACGAGACCGAAGGCGAGCGGACCCGGCGCCGCCGCGGTGGCGATCACGCGCACCCCGTCGCGGTCGTCGAGCCGGTCCGCGCTGTCGAGCATCTGCCGGCAGAACCGTCGATGCTGAAGCAGATGCCAGACGAGCAGCCCAAGCGCCCCGACCGCCCATGCGGCCCCCAGCGCGCTGCCGAGCCCGCCCCCGAACAGTCCCGCAAGGACCGCGCCGAACGACGGTTCCACCACATCCGGTGTCGCCGCAGCCATCGTTGCCCCCCGTCGTCGCGGCCGTTGCAGCGGGCGCGATCATGTAGACGCTGATCGTCTCGCCAGCGCGCGTAATGGGCGTCGCCGCCGCGTGCCACGTCTCGGGCATCGACGGCAGCACGAGCCGCAACACGGGCAGCGCCCAGAGCGCATAGGCGACCTGCGCCCCGAAGGCGCGGCGCACCGGGGCGCGGACCAGCAGCACGACGAGCATCAGCAGCGTCGATGCGATCAGCGCGTCGCTGGCCCATCCCGCGAGCGCGGCCGTATCGATCGACTGGAGGGCGGCGGCGGGGCCGTCTCCGATCCCCCCGGACAGGATTGGCCCCGCGCTCATGCCTTGAGATCCTTCAGCAACGCCTCGATCTCGGCAATGTCCTGCGCGGTCAGTTCGTCGCGTTCGGCGAGATGCGCGACCAGCGGCGTCAGCCTGCCGCCGAACAGCCGGTCCATCAGCCGCCGCGACTCGCCCGCCACATAGTCACCGCGCTTGACGGTGGGACGATAGAGGTAGCGCCGGCCATCTTCCTCATGCGTGATCGCCGATTTCGCGATCAGTCGCCCGAGCAACGTCTTGACCGTGTTGGCACTCCAGCCGCGCGCCGGGTCGACGCGTTCGGCGACATCCTGCGCGCTGAGCGGGGATTCGTCCCACAGCACTTCCATGACGCTGTGCTCGGCATCACTGATCCGTTCGGCCACGACTCACTCCTCACTGACTACGCTTGTAATCAGCTCGTTTACGGTCGTAGTCAATGTCAGTTTCTTACGGTTTCGCGATCGACGCCGATGACCGTCTGTGTCGGTTTTTTTACGATCAGCGGCCGGCGCTGCGGCCGATTAACCACCGAGAACGGGGAAAGCCCGCAACTCGGGCGAACTGGCACATCGTCTGCACCGTCTCATGCGTTACCGAGCGTTCAGCGCTTATGCAGGGTGGACGGGTCGCTGTCATTCAGGTCTCGCACCGGTCCACCCTCACCCGGCACGCTTCAAGCCCCGACCGCGCGGCGGCCAGATACCCCCGCGCGATCCCAGAGCCTCGTCAAATACTCAGCCTGCCGCCTTCTGCGCGTCCAGGACCTGCTTCAGTTCGCCGCTCTCGTACATCTCCATCATGATGTCCGATCCGCCGAGGAATTCGCCATCGACATAAAGCTGCGGAATGGTAGGCCAGTCCGAATAGGCCTTGATGCCCTGGCGGATGCCCTGGTCCTGCAGCACGTCGACGCTTTCGAACTCGACCTCGAGATGGTTGAGGATCGCGATCGCGCGGCTCGAAAACCCGCATTGCGGGAATAGCGGGCTGCCCTTCATGAAGAGTACCACGGGGTTGGCCTTCACCAGCGCGTCGATGCGCGCGTGCGTGTCGTCAGTCATGTCGTCGTCCTTATGCAATCACGGTGGTCAGTTGCAGCGCATGAAGAACGCCGCCCATGCGGCCTCCCAGCGCGTCGTAAACGCTCTTGTGCTGCTTCACCCGGCTCAGCCCGGCAAAACTCGCGCTGGTCACGCGCGCAGCATAGTGATCACCGTCCCCGGCCAGGTCGGTGATCTCGACCTCGGCATCGGGAATGGCGTCGCGAATCATCGTGCGGATATCGTCGGCGGTCATCGGCATCGGATTACTGGGCCTCCATTAATTGACGACGCGCCTCGATCATTTGCGTCGCCAGCGCACGGCGCACCGTCGCCTCGTCATGGTCAAGACCCGCCGCAGTCATGTCGCCGACCAGCTTGCGGACGACATCGTCGTCGCCCCCGCCTTCGAGATCGGCATGCACCAGGGCTGTCGCATAGGCGTCGCCCTCTTCGCGCGTCAGCCGCATCTCGGCCGCAGCCCATTGCCCCAGCAACCGATTGCGCCGCGCCGTGACACGGAATGCGAGTTCATCGTCACGGGCAAATTTTGCCTCGAAAGATCGCTCGCGATCGTCAAAAGTCGTCATGGCGCACGTGTTCCCTCCGGCGTGTCGAGCTTAGCAGATAGGTAGCGGTCCGCGGCTCCGCAATAATTTGGTGCGGCTCTGGAACAATGCCGGCACATCCATCATCTATAAGACAGTCACGTGACACAGGGCACGGGCATGGAGAGTAGAATGACTGGCCACCATCCAAGGAGCATTTCGCCGCCGTCCGACACCGCCGTATCGCGTCACCCCGCAGCGCCGCCGATCGGTGCCGGTGGTCATGGTCGCGGTCGCTTCCCTTCGATCGCGCATGGCATGGCACTCGGTGCGGCCGCATCCGCGATCCTGTGGATGGCGATCGTCATGACGATCTCGCGCCTGCTCTGAACCGCCACGGCGCGAGAGACATCATCAGCCGAGTTCGACGACCAGCTTCCCGATCGCGGCGCGTGCGGCCATCTTCGCGATCGCCTTGCCACCGTCCTCCAGCGCGAACCGCTCGGTCACCCGCGGCGCGATCTTGCCGTCGCGCCACAGCTCGAACAGAGTTTCGATATGCGCCTGGTTGGCCTTCGGGTCACGGGCAGCGAACGCACCCCAGAACACACCACACACGTCGCAGCTCTTGAGCAACGTCAGGTTGAGCGGCAGCCGCGGGATACCGGCGGGGAAGCCGACGACCAGATACCGTCCCTCCCAGGCGATCGAGCGCAGCGCGGGCTCGGCATAGTCCCCGCCGACCGGATCGTAAATCACGTCGCACCCGCCTTGCCGACGGCTGCCTTGAACTGCTCGGCCAGCGCCTTGGACTGGTCCTTGTCGAACGGCGCGCGTGCATAGACGATCGTCTCGTCGGCACCCGCCGCACGCGCGGCGGCGGCCTTCTCCTCGGACGAGACCGCAGCAACGACCCGCGCACCGAACGCCTTGCCAAGCTCGATCGCCGCAAGCCCGACGCCGCCCGCCGCGCCCAGCACGAGCAACGTCTGCCCCGCTTTCAAATGCCCGCGGTCGAGCAAGGCATGGATCGTCGTGCCATAGGTGAGGATCAGCGAAGCGCCCTCGGCAAAGTCGCGCCCCTCGGGCAGGCGATAGAGCTTGGCCGGGTCGGCGACGACCTTTTCGGACAGCCCGCCATGGCCGAGCATTGCGATCGCCCGGTCGCCGACCGCCCAGCCCTCGACCCCATCACCGACCTCTGCGACGATACCCGCGATTTCGCCGCCGGGTGCAAAGGGGCGTTCGGGCTTGAACTGATATTTGTCCTCGATGATCAGCACGTCTGGAAAGTTGATCGCGCAGGCCTTGACGGCGATCACGACCTGACCCGGCGCGGCGACCGGATCGGGCAGGTCCGACAAGATCAGAGTTTCAGGTCCGCCCGACGCCTTCGACAGCAATGCCCGCATAACCGCTTTCCCTCTCCAGAAAGGGGCGATGTTCGGCCACCGCCTCCTCGAATTTCGAAATCGCGGTATCTCTTGCCAGTGTCAGCCCGACCTCGTCCAGCCCTTCGATCAGGCATTGCCGACGAAACGCGTCGAGTTCGAAGACGAAGCGGTCCTGGAACGGGGTGGTGACGGTCATCGATTCGAGGTCGATCGTCACGCTGTCGGTCCGCGCCACCTCGATCAGCCGGTCGATCGCATCCTGCGGCAGGACGACGGCGATGATGCCGTTCTTGAACGCGTTGCCCGAGAATATGTCCGAGAAGCTCGGCGCGATCACCGCGGCGATGCCCATGTCGGCGAGCGCCCAGGCAGCGTGCTCACGGCTCGACCCACAGCCGAAATTATCGCCCGCGATCAGGATCGGCGCGCCGGCATAGCGCGGATCGTCAAACACATTGTCCGGCTGAGCACGGACCGTCTCGAACGCGCCGCGCCCCAGCCCCGTCCGCGTGATCGTCTTCAGCCAGTGCGCGGGGATGATCACGTCGGTATCGACGTTCTTCGCCCCCCAGGGATAGGCGTGCCCCGAAACCGTCGAAACAGGCTTCATCGCGGGCCGGTCTCGGCGGGGGCAACACGTCCGGTACCCGGCAGCGTCCGCGCTGCCGCCATATAGGCTGCAACGCCACTCATCACCGCGCCGGCCATCAACAGCATCATCACACGCTTCATAACTCATGTCCCATCAGGTCGCGCACGTCGCTCAGCCGGCCCGTGACCGCGGCCGCGGCCGCCATCGCGGGCGAGACGAGATGCGTGCGCGCACCCGGCCCCTGCCGCCCGACGAAATTGCGGTTGCTCGTCGAGGCGCAACGCTCGCCCGGCGGCACCTTGTCGGGGTTCATCGCCAGGCACATCGAGCAGCCAGGCTCGCGCCATTCGAAGCCTGCGCCGGTGAAGATCCGGTCGAGCCCCTCGGCCTCGGCCTGACGCTTCACAAGGCCGGATCCGGGGACCACCAGCGCGCGGACACCGTCGGCGACCCGCCGACCGTTCGCGATCGCCGCAGCCGCGCGCAGATCCTCGATCCGGCTGTTCGTGCAGCTGCCGATGAAGACATGCTGAATCGCGACGTCCTGCATCGCGGTACCCGGCGTCAGCCCCATATAGTCGAGCGACTTGCGCGCCGCCGCCTGCTTGGCGGGGTCGGCAAAGCTCATCGGGTCGGGGACATGACCGGTGATCGGCACGACGTCCTCGGGACTAGTGCCCCAGGTCAGGCCCGGCGCGATATCGCTCGCCTGCAGCACGACCGTCTTGTCATAGGTCGCCGCCGCATCGCTCGGCAGCGTGCGCCACCAGGCCAGCGCACGCTCCCAGGATTCGCCGCTCGGTGCCATCGGCCGGCCCTTGATATAGGCGAACGTCGTCTCGTCCGGCGCGACGAGGCCGGCCCGCGCACCCGCCTCGATCGACATGTTCGCGACCGTCAGCCGCCCCTCGATCGACATCGCGCGGATCACGTCGCCGGTATATTCGATCACGTGACCGGTCCCGCCCGCGGCACCGAGCCGCCCGACGATCGCGAGGATCACGTCCTTGGGGCTGACGCCGAAGCCCAGCGTGCCGTCGACGCGGACCTCCATCGTCTTCGACTGGCTCAGCAACAGCGTCTGCGTGGCGAGCACATGCTCGACCTCGCTGGTGCCGATCCCGAAGGCGAGCGCGCCGAGCGCACCATGCGCCGAGGTGTGGCTGTCGCCGCAGACCAGCGTCGAGCCGGGCAGCGTGAAGCCGAGTTCCGGCCCGACGACATGCACGATCCCCTGCTGCACCGCGGTCGCGTCGATATAGTCGATCCCGAACTCGGTCGTGTTGCGACGCAGCGCGTCGAGCTGCTGCGCGCTTTCGGGATCGGCGATCGGCAGCGGCACGCCCGCGGCGTCGACGCGTGCGGTCGTCGGTAGATTGTGATCGGGCACCGCCAGCGTAAGATCGGGCCGCCGCACCCGCCGTCCGGCGACGCGCAGGCCTTCGAACGCCTGTGGGCTGGTCACCTCGTGAACAAGGTGGCGATCGATATAGATCAAGCAGGTGCCATCGTCGCGCCGTTCGACGACGTGCGATGCCCAGATCTTTTCGTAGAGGGTCTGCGGACGGGTGGCCATGCGGCCCCGTTAACCGATAATGCCTGCCGCGCAAAGGTTCGCGGCAATTTTCATGCGCCGGACCATGACCGGATCGCGTCGATGCGTGGTCCGCGTGACGAACCTCGCGGCGCTGGGATCCGTCGTTACGCGTCTGCCAGCATCTGCTCGGCAAGGCGTCGGCCGGATAGCCAGCCGCTCTCGATCCGCGGCGCCAGCAGCCAGTCGCCCGCCGCCCCGATCCCCTCGCCCGCATTCCAAAGGCAGCCGGACTCGCCCGCCGCGGCGCGGGCATAGCGCCAACGATGACCGACACGGACGATCGGCACGGGCAGCGCGTCGGCACACTGCGCGGCGAGCGCCGCCTGCAGCTGATCGACCACCGTCTCCGCCGCGTCTTCCAGATGATCGCGGGACCAGTCTGGCGTCGCCTGGACGACCCAGGCCTCCGGACCATCGCGTCCGGGTTTCGCGCTGTTGCGCGCGGCCCAGCCGATGATGCCGCGATCCTTCAGCACATCGTCGGGAATCGATAGCGGCGTCTCGAACGCGAACATCGCCGTCCAGCACGGCGCAGACCGGCTGTCCGTCGCGACGCGCGCCATCGCCGCGTCATGCGGTGCGAGGAGCGCCGCCGCCTGTTCCGCAGGGATCGCGACGACGACGCTGTCGAACAGCGCCGCGTCGCCGGGATCGAGCTGCCACCCCGCGGCCGTCTTGCGCAGCGCGGTGACCTGGGTGTTCCAGCGCACGTCCGTCTGCGCCGCAAGATGCCCGACGATCGCGTTCATCCCCGGCGTCCCGACCCAGGCATCGGGCCCCGCCGCGGGCCAGCGCGCGACGACGCCCGCCGCCGCCCAGCCCTGCATCGCCGCCACGAAATCCGGGTCGCGCATCGTCAGATATTGCGCGCCATGGTCGAACGCGATCATGCCGCCGGGCGTCTCGATCCGCCGCGTCGCCATCCGACCACCCGCCCCGCGTCCCTTGTCGAACAGTGTCACCTCGCAGCCGTCCTGCTGGAGTCGCAGCGCACAGCTCAGGCCCGCAATTCCTGCACCAATGATCGCAACCTTCATGACGTCTCCGATCGACGATCCGCGGGACGGCGCGATACCGCTCCCGGGCCTAACCGACCAGCCTGAAATCCCCCGGGGCCTATCGACCGGCGTATCGGTCAGATCGTCTCGGATCGCATCGTCCGCACCGTATAGACCTCGACCCCCTGCCATGTGTCGGACTCGAAGCGGACGCGGATTTTCGACTTGCCGCGCGTGGTTTCGGGCGGCAGCGTATAGGTCCGGACGTTGCGGGCGGCGGTGACGTCACCCGTGAGCCGCTCGCGCGCCAACGGCATACCGTCGACCGAGATCCGAAAATCCTTGTTGCGCTGTCCGCCGCCATATTCGACCTGCAGCGTCAGCGGCCCCGGCGCGACCGCCAGGTCGAATTCGAAATATCCGATGTTCACGTTGCGGCTACGGTCGGCGACATGCGACACCGCCGCAGAGTTGCCGCTGTCGGCGAACGCGTGGTCGACCTCGGGCTGCTGCTCGCCCAGTCGGATGACATCGACCGTCCGCGCGGCCAGCGCCGCCCGCTCCTGCGACGCACGCGCCCAGGCGAGCTGCGCAGTCGGCCACTCGGCGGTGCCGAACCGGCGGAAATAGACCGCGGTGCGGTTGTCATGCTGCGCAAAAAACGGTCGCAGCGTCAGGTCGCCCGGCTTGCCCTGCCCGCCCAGTCGATACCGGTGCAACCCGCCTGCCGCCGCCAGCACAGGTTCCGCCCGGTCGGTGACGAGCGCGGGGTCCGGCCCGTCGGACCGACGGTCCCCCGCGCCCATATCGGCCGCAAGGACCAGCGGGCCGCTGAGGAACGCGATCAGCCTGGGATCGTCGGGCATCGATTCGACGCGCACCGGCATGGGCAGCGACAAGGCAATCTGATCGCCCGCCTTCAGCCCGGTCAGCAGCAGATACGCGCCGTCGCGCACGCCGGCCGTTCTGCCGTTCACCTGCAACAGCGGCGCTGCGCACCAGCCGGGCACGCGGAGCGCCAGCGTCCGCGGCGCTGTCCTGACGGCGATCCGCACCGTGTCGCCGAGCGGGAATTGCGTATCGATGTCGAGCTTCGCCTCGGGGGCATCCAGCGTGGAGGCATAATAGAGGTTGATCGCAACCGCATCGCCGCGCTTCCAGTAGATGCTCTCGCCGTGCTTCGAATGGCTCTCCATGCCCGACCCGACACAGCACCAGAAATCCTCGGTCGGGCTCGAATGCACACGCCCCATGCCCGGCGCCAGCGCGGTGAAATAGGTGAACATCCCCGTGTCGGGGTGCTGCTGGCTCATGATGTGGTTGAGATGCGCGCGCTCGTAAAAGTCGAAATAGCGCGCATCGCCGGTCCAGCCATAGAGATGCCGGGTCAGGCGCAGCATGTTGTAGCTGTTGCACGCCTCGCACGTCTGCTGGTCGAGCCGCTGGGCAAGCTTGCGCGGCTCGCCGAAATGCTCGTGGTCCGAATTCCCGCCGATGACATAGCTGTGGTCGCGCGTCACGATCGTCCAGAACGACCGGGCGACCCTGGCATGATCGGTATCGCCGGTCAGCTCATGCAGCCGCGCCTCCCCCACGATCTTCGGGATCTGGGTGTTGGCGTGATGCCCCGCGAGGTCGTCGCGCGCGTCCCTGAGCGGGTCGACGATCGCGTGATGCCGCAGCCGTTCGGCCAGCGTCAGCCAGCGGCGATTGCCGGTTCGCGTGTACAGCTCGGCATAGGATTCGGTCAGCCCGCCATGTTCGGTCCGCAGGATGTCCTGCACCTGGACGTCGTTCAGTCCTTCCAGGATCGTGCCGAGATAGGTCCCAAGCCTGATCGCCACGGCCAGACCCTCTGCAAGCCCGGCATGCCGGTGCGCGTCGAGCACGCCCGCCATGACCTTGTGATAGGTGTACAGCGGCACCCATCCTTCGTTCAGGCTGAACCCGGTCGACCGGATCTCCCGCTTGCGCAGTTCCTCGTACACGACCTTGCCATCGACGGTCTTGCCGTCGCGCTCGACGGTCGTCCCGCCGGCATAGCCATCGCCCTGCTTCCGCTGGATCGCCTTGAGTTCGGCGACGATATAGGCCGCGCGGTCACGGAATTGCTGGTCCCCCGTCTGCGCATAGATCAGGGACAGTGCGCTGAGATAATGACCGAGCGAATGCCCGGCGATCCCGCGTGACTCCCATCCGCCATAGACTTCGCCCTTGGTCGGCAACCCTGCCCCGGCATGGAAATTGTGCAGCAGACGGTTCGCATCGAGCGACAGCAGATAGCGCTGGTTCGCCTGCACCGACGTCAGAAAGATCGACGGCCGCAACCGCACCTGCGACAGCGGAAACGGGGTCGCCGCCGAGGGTGCACCCGCCGCCGCCAGGGCGAATGGCGGCACCGCCCCCAGCGCAATCCCTGCGCCTAGCGCACCGCGACGCGTCCAACCCATGTCACTCTCCCAGCCACGTCTTCAGACACAGGCTATCGGCTTCACTTGTCGGAGTAAATCCCGGGACTGACATGAGCTTCCGGTGTGATCGCGACCACCACTGCGCCGTGATCCAGACCCGGCCCCACCTACGCGAGGGTCTCAGTCGCGCGGCGCGCGAGCGATCACCGCCTGCGCGGCCCGGAGGCGGGCCTTCCAGATCTTCACCGACGGATGCCCGGCCGCGAGGCCGGCGAGCCGCCCCTCGATCTGGACGGCCTCGTGCTTGGCTGCGTCGAGCTCGGCGGCTGTCGGCGCAGGCTGGATATTGGCGCGCGCGTGTGCGCCGGTGCGTCCCTTGCTCTTGGTCATGGCCAAAGCGATGGCCCCGGATGCCGCGCCGCGTCAATGCGGAACGGTAGCGACACGGCCCGCTGTGGCGCGCGCAACACCCGAGCAAGGTCGCGTCAGCCCTTGACGCGTTCCGCCATCGCGGCGTTGCCCTGCCCGGCCGCGACCGAACCTGCCGATCGTCCCGCCGCGTCCTCGATCGTCCGGTCCGCACCCGCCGCCAGCAACAGGTCGACCTGTGCCCGGCGATTGAAGAGCGATGCCATCATCAGCGCGGTCTGCCCGGCATGATTGCGCGCGTTTACGTCGCACCCTGCCTTCAGCAGCCGCGCCGCGATCGCATCCTCGCCCTTGAACGCGACACCCATCTGCGCGCTGTTGCCCTGGTCGCGATCCGGACGGCAGGCGTCGGCGCCCTTGCCGATCAGCGCGTCGACCGTGGCAAGCTGTCCGTTATACGCCGCCAGGATCACGGGCGTGAAACCGCGCTCGTCATAGGCATTGATGTCGGCGCCGGCCTTGAGCAGCGGATCGATCATGTCCGTGCGGCCGAGCCGCGCCGCCTCGAACAGCAGCTGCTGGCGACGCTCGGGTGATGGCAAGGCCGCGACCGCAGGGGGCGTGCGTCGCTCGGTCGCAGCGGCCTGTGGACCGGCTGCGGCGAGCAGCGCGGCAAGATAAGTCAGCATCGTCGGTCTCGATTCCTTGAAGTCTGCCACGGCAGGAGGCGCGCGCCATGCCGCGCCTCCTGCCCCGGGATCAGCGGGCGCCCTGGCCCGGGTTGGCGGCGCGATAGTCCGCCACCGCGCGCGACACGTCGGCGATCGGCACGTTCACCGCGGTTGCCAGGCGCGTGCCGAAGTCCTTGTCGGCCTGGTAAAAGTAGCTGACCATGATCGTCTTCGTCCGCGCCGACGTCACGACATTGAGATCACCCGCCAGGTTGGTGACCAGATCCGCCTTGTCCTGCGGCTTCAGCGCCCGGTAGAATTCGCCCGCCTGGGCGAAGTTGTTGGTCTTGGCGATCGGCTTCGCATCGACGGTCGCGTCGATGCCATAGGGCGCGGCGCGGAAGCGGGCATCGGTCGACTTTGCCGCGGTCGCCGCCGGGAAATAATTCACGTCGGACGCGCGGTTGGCGTGGTCGAGCTGGCCGTCCTGGTAATTGTTGACGACGCTCGCGAGCGGACGATTGACCGGCAACTGCATCGCATTGGCGCCGATGCGATAGCGCTGCGTGTCCGAATAGGAAAACAGCCGCCCCTGCAGCATCCGGTCCGGCGACGCCTCGATCCCCGGCACGAGGTTGGCCGGTGCGAACGCCGACTGCTCGGTATAGTCGAAGAAGTTGGTCGGCACCTTGTTGAGCGTCATCTCGCCGATCTTGCGGAACGGTACGCCCAGCCATTCCTTGGTGTCGTCGAACGGATTATAGTCGAGCTTGGCGAACGCCGACGCCGACATCGTCTGCACCATCAGGTCCCAGACGGGGAAGTTGCCCTTGCCGATCTCGCCATAAAGATCGTCGGTCAGGTAGTTCCAGGTCGCGGTCGCGACCTGCGCGCCGTTCAGGTTGCGCACGCCCTGGCGGCTGATCCAGCGGAACTTGGCGAACACCGTTTCGCCCTTGGCATTCACGAGCTTGAAGGCATGGACGCCGTTGCCGTCCATCGTCCGGTAGGATGCCGGCGTACCAAGGTTCGAATAGACATGCGCGAGCATGTTGGTCGCCTCGGGCGTGGCCGAGAAGAAGTCGAAGAAGCGATTGGGGTCCTGCTTGTTCGTCAGCGGCGAGGGCTTGAGCGCGTGGATCATGTCCGGGAACTGGATCGCGTCGCGGATGAAGAAGATCGGCAGGTTGTTGCCGACCAGATCCCAATTGCCCTGATCGGTGTAGAATTTGGTCGCAAAGCCGCGCGGATCCCGCATGCCCTCGGGGCTGCCCGAGGGGTGGATCACGGTCGAGAAGCGGACGAACACCGGCGTCTGCTTGCCGGGCATGAACAGCGATGCACCGGTGATGCTCGAAATGTCCGCGGTCGCGGTGAACACGCCGTGGGCACCGGTTCCGCGGGCATGGACGACGCGCTCGGGCACGCGCTCCCGGTCGAAGCGTGCGAGCTTCTCGATCAGCGTCGTGTCCTCAAGCAGGACGGGGCCAAGGTCGCCCGCCGCCTCGAGTGGCGGTTCTCGCCGATCGGCGCGCCATTGTCGCGGGTCATCTGCGGTGCGGCGACACTCGCTGAATCACCCTTGGCTTCGACGGTGCCGGCAACCCCGGCCTGCGCCAGCGCGGGCTTGCCGGCGCTGGACGGGGCCGCCGCGGTCGTCATGCGGGTTTCCGCCTGCGTCTCGGCCGGCGCCACCGTCTGCGCGGCGACTGGCTGAATCATGGCACCAGCCGATGTCGCAGCCAGCAGCATCGCCGTCACGGCCTGACGGCTCTTCACGTTCTTCATCTCTATCCCTTAATCCTGCATGCCATCAGCGTGGCATCCCCGCACAGAGCGTGCGGCACCGCCGCCTCCTGATCGAGGACGCGCATCGCGCCAAACGGAGCTTCTGGATCACAGCAATCGAGCAGGACGATCGAGCCGCCATCGCGCCGCTCGCCGGACGATTGCCGAACGATCCTGACCGGGATAGACCGGCGCCGCTGACCTGTTCGATCCGAGCAGGGCGGCATGATCGCGTCGGTGCCCCGAAAGGGCTTAATAGGGAACGCGGTGAGGGTGGTTCGCCACCTGAAGCCGAGGCTGTCCCTGCAACTGTAAGCGGCGAGCGCGATGCATTTCGCTTCTTCCTGCAAAGGAAGGAGCAGCCACTGGGCCAGACGTTTCGTCATGAGGGCCTGGGAAGGCCGTGCATCGTGTGATGACCCGTGAGCCAGGAGACCTGCCGGCGTCTGGTCGCTCTTGCCTGGCCCAGGGGGTGGCCGCGGCACGGTACTCCGTCGAGCGACGACGTGTGCGGTGGGGACCGCACGGGCATGCGTGCCGGTCGCAATCGCGTCCGGCTGGCGCGGATGTCGGCCGTTCGCGGGAGGTCCCTGCCGGGTTCGCCAGACGCCCGGGGGATTACCGTAATGCCGTTCCTATTGTCTCGCCTCGCGCTCGCGGGGGCTATTCTGTCGCCTGTCTTCGCAGCACAAGTCCACGCCCAGTCCGTGCCGGATCCCGATACCAAGGACATCCTGATCGTCGGACAGCATGCCCAGGACACGCTCACCACGCCGAATGCGACCGGCAGCCGCCTGGGGCTCACGCCGCTCGAGACCCCCGCGACGATCTCGGTCATCGATGGCGCCACGATCCGCGCGCGCGGCGACCTGTCGGTGATCGACGCGACGAGCCGCGCACCGGGCATCAGCAACGCCGGAAACCCCGGCAATGGCGGCACCGCGCTCGCCGCGCGCGGCTTCAGCGGCCAGGGATCCGTGCTTCAGCTGATCGACGGTATAAGGCTGTTCCCGGCTGCCGGCACGATAACCTTTCCGACCGATCCGTGGATGGTCGAGCGGATCGACATCCTGAGCGGCCCGGCCTCGGTGCTCTACGGCCAGGGCGCGCTGGGCGGCGCGGTAAATGTCCTGATGCGCAAACCCGATACGCAGCGGACGCATGTGGAGGGGGAGATCGGCTATGGCTCGCAGGACAGCTTCCATCTCGCGGCGGGCGCAGGGGGGCCGATCACCGAGCGCCTCTCCTACCGCATCGACGGCAGCTATCGCCGATCGGACGGCTATGTCGATCGCGGCCAGTCGCGCAGCCATGCCGTGTCGGGCACGCTGCGCTGGGCACCGACCGACACGCTCGTCGTCACCGCGCGGGACGATTATGGCGACCAGAAGCCGATGCGCTATTTCGGTACGCCGCTGATCGACGGTCGGCTCGACGACCGCATCCGGGAGCGCAACTACAACACACGCGACGGCGTCATCCGCTACCGGGACAACCGCACCAGCCTGCAGGTCGACTGGACGCCGAGCGATGTGGTCACCGTCAGCAACCAGGCCTATCGCCTCAGCTCCAAACGCTCCTGGCTCAATCTCGAAACCTATTGCTGGGTCGCCGCAGACGGGGTCTGCGCCAACGGCAGTGGCAACACCGGCACACCCGGTGGCATCCTGCGTACCGACATGACCGGCATCGTCCATGATCAGACGCAGTGGGGCGACCAGGGCAGCGTGACGTTCAGGACGGGCATCGCCGATGGCGTCGGCAACGACTTGGTCATGGGCTTCGATGTCAACCTTATCAAACTGACATATTCCCACAATTTCGGGTCTGACCCGCAGGTTTCGGAGGTCGATCCCTTCGCGTTCGATCCCGGTCTGATCATCGACACGCAAGGCATCGCACCGCGCTATCGCACGCGCACGACCGAATATGCGGTCTTCGCCGAGGACCGGCTGAAGCTCGGAACGCACGTCTCGATCGTCGGTGGCGTCCGCTTCGAGCGCGACACGATCCGCCGCTGGTCGATCGACTATCCGGGCGGCACCGGCACCGAGACGTTCGTGCTCGCCAAGCAACTGCACAATCTGACCTGGCGGGTCGGGAGCGTCTATCAACCGATCACGACGGTGTCGCTCTATGCGCAATATGCCACCGGCGTGGACCCGCTGGGGACGCTGACGACCTATTCGACCGGGCAGGTGCAGTTCAGCAACGCGGTTGGCGACCAGGTCGAGGTTGGCGCCAAGGCGGTGTTCCTCGACGGTCGCGGCACCGCCACCCTCGCCGCCTACCGCATCGTCAAGAAGCGCCTGCTGGCGCAGCTGACCCCGACGAGCCCGGTCGAGCAGGTAGGCCAGCGATCGGCCAGGGGTATCGAGGCCGCGGTATCGCTCGATCTGCCTTACGGTGTCGGGATCGATGCGAACGGCAGCATACTCGACGCGACGTTCGACGACTTCGTCTCCGGCGACACGCGCTTTGACGGCAATACCCCGCCGGACGTGCCCGAGACGCTCGCCAATCTCTGGCTGCGCTGGAACGCAACGCGTGCGCTCCAGGCGCGCGCCGGGCTGCGCTACGTCGGGCGCCGCTATTCGGACAACGCCAACAGCTTTCGCGTCCCCAGCTACACCATGGTCGATGCAACGCTCTCCTATGCAGTGACGCCACGGCTCGCGGTCGACATCCACGGCTACAATTTATTCGACCGAAACTATGCGATCAGCACGTACAACAACCAGCAATGGGTGCTCGGCCGTCCCCGCGCGGTCGACGTCTCGCTTCGCGTCGGCTTCTAGCGCGCCCCGCGGCCGGCAGCCCTTGGGACGGGCCGCCGGCGATGTCGCCCCCCGGGAAACCCCGGATAGCCGGTCGCGCGCGCGCCCGCCTAAGCCGCATGGCCACCCCATGAGGAGACATTGCGCATGCCGTTTTACCGGGCTTCCGAGCTGTTTACCCTCCGTCCCGTGCCGCCCACGCTCGGCAAGCCGGCATGGATGAACCTGCGCGCCGTGCCGCGGGCACCCTGGGCGGGGGAGCCGGAGGCACTGCGCGGGCCCGGCATCTACGGCATGTTCCATGACGACCGGCTCGTCTATGTCGGCCTATATGCCGGCAAGGCCGAGCGGCCCTTTGGCGGATCGGTCCTCGAGCGCTGGGAGAAGCACGTCACCTATCAGACGCTGCGCTCGCCCTATGTCACCTTCGCCCGTCGGCATCTCAAGCATCTGCATGCGCTCGCCGCCGCAGAGCCCAACGGACCGATCGAGACGATCGTTGCGATGCTGGCACTGAACGGCGATGAAAGCCCGCTTCTCCAGCGCAAGGGCGGCAGCTGCACCTTCGCCAAGGCGCAGCTCGCAGCCGCACACTGGGATGTGTTCGGGCCGGGGAACGAGGCCACGATGCTCGATCACCTCGGCTTCACCTATCTCCAATTGCCGCGCGACCTGGCCGCGACCATGCTCCCCGAGCCCGGGCAGCGGCCGAGCGCATGGGTGAAGAAGCACTGGCTTGCGCCGATCGAGCGGGACCTCATTGCCGCGTTCATGCCGCCCTGCAACGACGGCACCGAACCCGGCGACGCGCCAGCGGTCGATCCGGTCGCGTTCGAGGAGCGGCTCGCCCGGCTGCTCGCCGACCGCCCCGCACCCGCCGTCGAGGATCTGGCCGGAGAGAGCGAGGCCGATGATGAAACCGATGGTGACGAGGAAGCGCTGCGCACCGAACCGACCGCCGCGCCGAACGAGCGCGAGGCGCTGCTCGACGATCTCGCCCGGCTCTGCCCCGGCGCGCTGGAGATCTATTATACTGACGTTCCCGATCTGCGCATCCGGCCGCGCTCGCACGCACGCCGGGTGCTGCTGAACGTCTTTGCACATGGCGGCGGGCTCGCCTGCAGGACCAAGGCGAGCGTGGCGGCCTGCCGCGCGCTCGGCTTCGATGCGAACGACGCGCCGGCGGGCGTGTCGATGAGCGCGGCGTTTCCGATCGACCTGTCCCGCCACTCCGCGGCGGATCTGTTCGCAGTCGCCGGTGCCGCCCTCCCCGGCGACTGACCAGCCGGTCGGGGGGGCCGGCCATTGCATGATGTGCCCTGGCGAGCCACAAGCCCGTCAGGGCGCCCGCCCTGCTGCGCAGACCTTCCGATTCCGCGTCTAAACGCGGTTGCCTATGGATCGCTCCAGCGCCTGGCCCCCCACAGGATCAGATCACGGCCGACGAACACGACGCACACGTCGCCAATGGCAAACGCCAGGCCCAGCCATGTCCATCCATGAGATAGCAGCAATGCGGGCCACGCGACGGCGAGCACGATCAGCAGCACGCCGATCGGCCGCGTCAGGCGGTTCCACCACCGCCGCGGCACGACCTGATGGCTGTAGACGATGACGCTGCCATCCTCCTGGTACCAGAGCTCGCGCACCTCGTGAATCGGATCAGGTCCTTCCGTCATCGTACGGCTGCGCCCGTTACGCGGTGACGATTCCGCGATCGCGAGACACTATGGGCTGGCATCGATACATTCCCGGGGCTGGCTCGCGATCATCATGGCCATCGCCGCCGCGCCGAAAACCCGGGAATTTCCCCGATGGCCTATCGGCGCCGGATGCGGCTAGGCAGCCCTCAATGCCGCTGCCTCCCTCTCCGCCCCGCCTCTCGATCGGTGCCGTAGCCGGCAAAACAGTGCCACGACTGGCCGACCTTCCCTGGCTCATCGGCTATGCAGCGGCGTTCGCGGCCGCGCACCAGGCCGCGGCAGGCTGGGGCGGTCAGGGCTTCTACTCGCTGCTCTATCCCGCCGCGGGCGTCAGGCTGGCGCTGCTGTGGAGCCGTGGCCCGCGGCTGACGCTGGCGGTGATGGCGACGGAACTGATCGTGCAGACGATCGCCGGCATCATCGTTCCGGGTCAGGCCGGCTGGCTGACCGCGGCAAACGGCGTCGCCCGGCCCGCGCTGACCTATGGCATCGTCGTCTGGCTGGTCCGCCACGTCGCGGCGCGGTCGCAATCGAGCCTCGGCGTCGCGCCGATGCCGCTCGGCCTCGCCGCAGTCACCGCGCCGGTCGCGGCGACCATGGCGGCGCTGCCCTGGACCTTGTTCAGTCCCGAATTAACGGGCGTCTCGGGCCTTCGTCAGACGGTGGCATCGCTGACAGGCTTTGTCGTCGGCGACCTGCTCGGCGTGTTGCTGATCGCCCCGCCCTTGCTCTGGGTGGTCCATGCGGGGCAGGACCGGCCCCGGGCACTGCACCGCCCGACGCTCCGCCAGCTTGCCGGACTGGCCGAAGCGGCCCTCGTCCTCGGCGCAGCGATCGCCGCGAGCACGCTGCTGGCAGAGATCGGGCTGGGCGTGCCCGCCGCCCCAGCGCTGCTCGCGGTCGCCTGGATCGGCTTGCGCTTCGGCCGCACCGCAGGCTGGTGCGCGATCGTGATCGTCGCGGCGATCGTCCTCCCCTTTACCGCGACCGAACTGCCCGTCGCCGAACGGCTCGCCTTGCACATGAGCCTCGCATCGATCGTCGTCGTCGGCTACCTCGCCGGCAGCTTCGCCGATGCGCAGGCGCGGGCCCAAAGCGACCTGTCGCGGCGCGACCGCATGCTGTTCCAGGCGGAACGGCTGAAGACGCTGCGCGCCATGTCGGTGGCGGTGATCCACGAGATCAGCCAGCCGCTTTCGACGCTGGCGATCGAGGCCAAGCACCTGCACGAGATCACCGTCGCCGCCGATCCGGACATCGCCCAGACCGCCGCGCTGATCGACCGCAAGGCGGCGGCGCTGTCCACTCTGGTCCGCCGGCTGCGCCGTTTCGGCGGTCGATCGGTCGACGAACCGAGCGCCCTGCCCCTGTCCGCGCTGGTCGAGACCGTCACGGCATTGACCCGTGCCGAGGCCAGGGCGGCGCGGGTCGTGGTGGAGGTGTCGCCCATCGATCCCGACTTGGTCGTCTTCGGCCAGGAGATTGAGCTCGCGCAGGCGGTGGTCAATCTGGTCCGCAATGCGGTGCAGGCGTGCGACGGTCGTGTCGCGCTCTCCGCCCATCAGAACGAGGACCGGGTCATGGTCATGGTCGCGAACCGCTGCCCCGATCGGCGGGAAGCACGCCCCGGCATGGGCGTCGGGGCGCTCGTGGCGCGGGCGATCGTCGAAGCCCATGGCGGCACGGTGGAGCGTGTCACGCACGCCGACGGCACCATCTGCGCGACGCTATCCCTCCCGCGCCCCGGAGCCGAGTCATGACACTCCCCGCCAATCAGCCGGATCGTGCCGCCGTCTATGTCGTCGATGACGACCATGACCTCGGCGCGGCCGTCGCACGACTGCTCTGCCGTCACGGTCATGCCGCCGAACCCTTTCTCGACCCGGTCATGCTGCTGTCGGTCTACGCAGAAGCACCGGCGCTGTGCATCGTCACCGACATCATGATGGGCGACCTCGACGGCTTCGGCTTTGCCGACCGCGTGCGGATGATCGACCCCGCGGTTGCGATCGTCTTCATGACCGCGTGGCCGACGACCGCGAATGCCGTGGATTCGGTGCGGCGCTATGGCGGCCTCGATTATCTGGAAAAGCCGCTCGACGAGACACGCCTCCTCAGCGCGGTCGACGAGGGGGTCGCGTGGTCCCGGCGCCAACGCAGCATCCGCGCACGAACCGCAGCCCTGTCGGCGCGCGAACGTCAGGTGTTCGACCTGCTCGTGCAGGGACATAGCAACAAGGCCGTTGCCGACATCCTCGGGCTCAGCCCCAAGACGGTCGAAGATCACCGCGCGGCCATCGTCGCCAAGACCGGTACCAACGGTCTTGCCCAGTTGATCGCGCTCGCGCGGTGACCGCATCCTTTGACGGAGGTTTCATGCCGACCACCACGGCGATCGACGAGACGATGATCGAACGGGCCATTCTCGACCTGCTCAAGACCCGCCGCGAGATCTATCCGTCGCATATCGTCGGCGAATTGCGGCGCAGCCATGCGGGACTGCCGTTGGACCGCACGCGCGACGTGCTCGAGCGCCTTTTCATCGAACGACGCGTCGCGCGATTATGGCATCGCTACATGCTCCCGGCGGACGTCGAGGCGGTCCGCGCCAAGTGGCTCGGCCTGATCGAACGCCAGGCCGAACGGATCGACGCGGTCGCGGTCGATCCCGCAACGTCGCGCGACGCGCGGGATCTCGTGATGCGCTGGGACGGATGGTCGATGGAGGGGTGTGATTTTGCCGCCTGACACGCTCTCGCCATCGCGCCTCGCCGCGTTCGAGCGGTGCCCGCGGCAATTGTGGCTGATGACGTTTCGGCCCGACAGCGCAGGTTCGACGAACGATGCCGCCGATCGTCGGGCGACCGCGCATGTGATTGCTGCCGAGGCGCGGCGGCAGATGCCTGACATGGTCATGATCGACCCCGCCTCCGGTCGATCGGCAGCGTCAGCAGCGACCGGCGCAGCGATTGCGACCCGCCAGATCATCGCGGGCGCGCAGTTCTTCCACGACGGCGTGCAGGCGATCGTCGATATCCTTGAACCGGATGGCGACGGCTGGCGCATCATTGCCGTTCGCGGTTCGACCAAGGCAAAGCCGGACCATCTCGCCGCGCTCGCGACTCAGGCCTGGGTCGCCGCCGCCAACGGCCTGCTCATCACATCGGTTCACGTCCGCCACCTCGATCGCGACTTCACGCTGGACCGCTCGGGGGACCGCGGCGGGCTGTTCGTCGATACCGACGTGACCGCGCTGGTTGCGCCGATTGTGGTGACACAAGGCACGCGCGTCGGTGCGGCCAAGGCCTTGCTGACACAAAGCGAACCTGCAGCGATCGTCGGCGATCACTGCCACGCGCCGTACACCTGTGCCTTCACCGACTATTGCCACGCAGGTTTGCCGGCGGGTCCGTACTGGCCCGTGACGATCCTGCCGCGCGGCGCGGGCAAGGCGTTCCTGCAGCGTGGCATCGTTGACCTGACGCATGTCCCGGTCGAGGATCTGGGCTCCGACACCGACCGCCGCGTCCATCGCGCCACGATGACCGGGCAGGTCGAGCATGACCCCGCGGGCGCTGCGCAGGCGATGGCCGGCTGGTCGTATCCGCGCATCTGGCTGGACTTCGAAACCGTCAGCGACGCGGTGCCGGTCTGGCCCGGCTGCTCGCCCTATGAGCAGGTGCCGTTTCAATTCGTCGCGGATGTCGAAGCCGCTGACCACGGCATCGTACGGCGCGAGTTTCTCGATCTGAGCGGCAAAGATCCGCGCCGCGCCTGTGCCCAGGCGCTTGCCGCACTGCCACGGACCGGCGCGGTCATCGCCTGGCACGCCCGTTTCGAACGCGACGTCGTGCTGCGCCTCGCGCGTGCCTATTCCGATCTCGCCGCCGTGCTCGACGATCTCGCCGCGCGCATCGTCGACCTGCTGCCCGTCACCCGCGACCATTGGTACCACCGGGACCAGCGCGGAAGCTGGTCGATCAAGGCGGCCCTGCCGACGATCGCACCTCATCTCGATTATGCCACGCTGGCCGTACGGGACGGCGGCGACGCGGTCGCGGCGTATCGCGAAGCGGTCGACGTCGCATCTACGCCAAAGCGCCGCGCCGAACTTGATACCGCCCTGCGCCTCTATTGCGGCCGGGATGTCGAGGCGATGCGGGTGGTTGCAGAACGGCTGATTGAATCGGGCCCGGCTTCCCCCGTTGCATAGACACGTCCAGGGCCCGCTTGCCACCGAACCATTGCGTCTTCGGCCATCCAGTTTGCGTATCAAACCAGAGGCTTCGGGATTGACCTGTTGCGGAGAAACCGCCAGCGTTAGCGCTATCATAAAAGAGAGGATGTGCTGTGGAAATTACGCGACGCACCGGGCTGGCGATGCTGACGGGTCTTGCCGTATCGGCCGGCGCCCGTGGAACGGCCGCACCTGCACCGACCGGCCTGCACGGCATCGCCGCAACCAAGGGAATGCGGATGGGGTCGAGTTTCGCATGGGGTGCCCCGGGTGCCGATCGCGGCTCGTTCGCGAACCCAGCCTATGCTGACCTGCTCAAACGCGACTGCGGCCTGCTCGTGGCCGAAAACGAGATGAAGTGGCAGGCGTTGCGACCGAGCGCGACCGCCTTCGACTTCACCCGCTTCGATGCGATGATGGCATGGGCGGACGCGAACGCGCTGCCGGTGCGCGGGCATAATCTGCTGTGGCATCAGCCCAAATGGATGCCGCGCTGGGAAGAAACGCATGATTTCGGCGCGACCCCCGCGCGCGCCGCCGAACATCTGCTGGTCGATCATATCACCACGGTATGCCGCCGCTATGGCACGCGGATCCGCAGCTATGACGTCGTCAACGAGGCGGTCGATCCCAAGGATGCGAGCCTGTACCAGACCGCTTTGTCGCGCGCGCTGGGCAGCCCCGAGGCAACGCTGGACCTCGCCTTCCACACCGCGCGCCGCGTCGCGCCACACGCGCAGCTGGTCTATAACGACTATATGAGCTGGGAGCCCGGCAACGCGACGCACCGCGCCGGCGTGCTCAAGCTGCTCGAAGGGTTCAAGGCGCGCGGCGTGCCGGTCGATGCGCTGGGGGTGCAGTCTCACCTCGTCACGCAGGGGATCGACGCGCGCGCGACGATCGCAGGGCTGGAAGGCGAGTGGCGCCGCTTCCTCGATGCGGTCACCGCGATGGGCTACGGCTGGTGATCACCGAGCTCGACGTCCGCGACAATTCGCTCCCTGCCGACTTCACGGTCCGCGACCAGGCGGTGGCCGATTTCACGCGCGGCTATCTCGACGTGATGCTCGCCTATCCGCAGCTTCGCGACGTGCTGCTGTGGGGGATGACCGACCGCTATAGCTGGATCGAGGGGTTCGAGCCGCGCAAGGACAAGGCCCGCCGCCGCCCCTGCCCCTATGACGCCGCGTTCAAGCCCAAACCGATGTACACCGCGATCGCCGCCGCGCTTGCTGCCGCCCCGCCCCGCACCTGACGCCCGGACAAAAAAAGGGCGCCGCGATTGTCGTGCGGCGCCCAGGGGGGAGAACGGGGAAAAGGATCGGGAGGGTCGGCCGCACCGGCCGACCCTTTCGCGCTTATCTGAACGACGCGCGGATCGAGAAGGTGAAGCGGCGATCCGCGATGAACCAGTTGCGCGGCCGGGTCAGCAGATCATCGTTGATCACATATGACGTGCGCGTGATCGAATTGGTCAGGTTGACGCCTTGGAACCCCATCTTGATCGCTGGCGTCACCGCGTAGAAGATCGAGGCGTCGAGCTGCCCGTATTTCTCCGCGTAGACCGGCGAGTTCGGCACGATCACGTCGCGGATCGTCAGCAGGTTCTTCGACCGCCAGTTATACGCGGCGCGTACCTCCAGCCCGTTACGCTGGTAGAAGGGCGCGAAGTTGAACTGGTATTTCGACAGCCCCTGCAACGGCAGCCCGCTGGTGTCGACGTTGGAGATGATCCCGGCGGTGACGTTCGGATCGTCGGAATCGAGGTTCTGCTGCGACACGCCCGACGACTTCACGTAGGTGAAATTGGCCGCGAGCCCGAACCCGCTCAGGAGCCCCGGCAGGAAATCATAGGTCTGCTGATAGCCGACCTCGAACCCCTTCACGCGACCCGTCTCGGTCGAGTTCAGCGGGGTCGTGATGATCCCGTCGAATGTCGCGCCGTTGTTGGTGAAGCTCTGACGCTGCAGGCTGTTGGTCTGCACGCCGTACAGGTCCTTCTTGAACAGCGACAGCGTGAGCTGGCCGACGTTCGAGAAATACCATTCCGCGGTCACATCGTAATTGTCCGCACGGACCGGCTTGAGAAACGGGTTGCCGACCTGGAAGGTCGCGACCGGCGCCCCGTTGAACAGGATCGTCTGGTCGCTCGTGTTCAGATTGATGTTGTAATAGGACCGGGTCAGCCCGAAATCCGGCGGAGCGACGCTCTTGGTGAACGCCGCGCGGAACTGGAGACCACCGCCCATCGCCAGCTTCACGTTGAAGCTCGGCAGGAAATAGTCGTAACTCAGCTTGGCGTCGTTGGGTGTCGTGCTGCCGTTCTGGAACGCCGCGGCGGCGTCACGTACGGCTTGCGGCAGCGCGCAGAACCGCGAGACCGGCTGCCCGTCGGTCGGCGCGACGCAGCTGAACGACTGTTGCGGGAAGGCGAAGAAGCCCGACGAGACGCGATCCGTCTTGGTGTACCGCACACCGATATTGCCGCTCAGGTTCCAGCCGTTCGACAGGTCGTTGCCAAAGCGCGCCATCGCATAGACCGCGTTGTTGCGCTCGCTGACCGGATTGATCTCACCGGGCAGGAACGGCGTTCCGGCGACGACACCGGCACGGCTCGCCAGCGGCACCCAGCCATTGGCGCCCGACAGGTTGCTCGTGAAGTTGCGCCATTCCTGCGCGATCTGGCTGATCGCCTGCGTCGCCGCGCCATAATCCTGGAGGAACGACCCCGGCACGAACACGCGCCCGCCGTTCGACGAATCGTTCGCCTTGCCGCGGAAGAAGTTGTCGTAGAGGAATGCCTGCTGCGGGCCGAGATTGCCCGTATTGCGCGTGACGGGATTGCCGTCGATCGGGCGATCGAACCAGACCGGGCCACCCGGGCCGGTCGGCGCCGCTGCATTGTCCTGGTTGTTGCCGCCGCCCCAGATCTCGCTGAGCACGCCCCAGTTATAGCCGGTCGAACGCGCTTCATTCTGGCGATCGGCGAAGCGATAGCCGACGCGGACCGAGGTCAGCCAGCTATCCTCCGGGAAGGAATAATCGAGGTCGATGCGCGCAGCATCCTCGTTGCCTTCGCTGTCCTCGATATGGTCCATCGCCGAACGGTAGAAGTTGTTATAGGCGTCGAGATAGCTCGGGTGCGCGGCGTTCTGGTAATTGTTCGGCGTGTTCGTCACGGGGATGAAGTTCACATAGGCCGGGTTGGTCCCGTCGAGCCGGATATCGGCATTCTGGAAGGTCGTGCCCCAGACCGTCAGGTCGGTGACCTTCACCTGCGACCAGACATGCTGGTAGTCCAGGTTGATGCCGAGCCGGTTCGTCGCCTGCCACTTCAGGTTGAAGCTGGCGTCGTTGGTGCGGAAGCGCGACTGGTTGCCGCGCGAGATGTTGTTGCTCTGCAGGCCGTTGCTCGGCGTGCGCTGGTCGCCGCCGTTCGCCGGATCCTGATCGGCGCGATAGCCGTTCGGGCCGGTGATGATCCCGCTGGTGAAGACGTTATCGTCGTCATAGGCAAAGCTGGTGCCGGGGAAGGGCTGCGTGTCGCCTGCCGCCAGCACGTTGTCGGTCGCGACCTCGATCGAATTCTCGGTCCACGCCTCGCGCGAGTCAGTCCGCAGGAACTGCGCGGTCGCGGTCATCGACTTGTCGGGGCTACGCCACTGGCCGGCGGCCGAATAGCCGTAGCGCGTGCGGTTGAATTCCTGGCTGCGGATCGCCGCGCCACGGGGCACGTAGACGGTGCGGCCCGCGTTGACCACGCCGGTGGTCGCGTCGACCGGCTGCAACAGCGATCCGTCGGCGCCGATCACGCGCTCGCCCCAGTTCGAGATCTGCACGCTGTCGGCGCGGCTACGGACCTGCGAGCGCACGAAGCTGGCGAGGATGCCGAAGTCGCCGATGCCGGTTTCCCAGCGGTTGCTGCCGAGCACCGAGACCGTGGGCGCCGACTTCTTGACGAAATCGCCGTAATTGTTCTCGAGCGTCCCGCCCAGCACCAGTCCGGTAGAATCGAACGGCAGGCGCGTGCGCAGATTGACCGAGCCGCCGATGCCGCCTTCGATCATGTCGGCGGACGGGCTCTTGAACACGTCGACGCCGCCAAGCAGTTCGGCGGGCACGTCGGCGAAGGACAGGCCGCGGCCGTTGTTCGCGCTGAACGAATCGCGGCCGTTGATCTCGGAGCGCGTGTAGCTGAGGCCGCGGACGGTGACGCCCGACCCTTCGGTCGCGAAGTGATCGGGATCGGCACCGGCCGAGAAGCGGCTGATCGACACGCCAGGCACACGCTGCAGCGCTTCGGTGACCGAACGATCGGGCAGCGCGCCGATGTCTTCGGACGAGATCGAATCGCCCACGACTTCGGAATTGCGCTTGATCGCCTGCGCACTCTTCAGGCTCTGGCGGATGCCGGTGACGACGATGTCCTGATCGGCGGCTTCGTCCTGCGGCGTTGCGGTCGACTGCTCGGCCTGCGTCACCTCGGCACCGCCCGAGGGCACCTGCCCGTTGGCGGAGGGCTGTGCCGCGCCCGCCTGGGGCGCCCCGGCCACCGTCGCCGCAGTGCGATCAGAAGATGCGGTACGCCCGGCCGCGTTCGGCGTCAGCGTGGTCTGGCCGGCGGCGGCATCGGCTTGCTGAGCCAGAGCGCCGTTTGGCGCGGCGGCCAGGCACAGCGCAAGCAAGGAGGCACCACCTTTGAGGAGGTTCCCGCGACGCGCGGCGCGTGTGATCTCGAACTTGGCCATGACTCCCGGCATCCCCTCATTGTGTTAGCGCTATCATTTGTAAGCGCTTTTTTCTTACAATGTTTGGTAGCGAGAGGGATGAGTTCGGCCTCGACTGAATCGGACGGTTTTTAAGTGAATTGCTAGGCTTGTTGCATGATTGCAACATAGCCGGGGGGGTGGAATTGGACGAACGTGCTCGGCTACGCATCGTTATCGTTGGTGGCGGTACCGCAGGCTGGATGACCGCGGCGACGCTCGGCCTAACGACCGGTACGCCGTCCGCGGCACGGCTGGCCGACATCACGCTGGTCGAGTCCGAGGAGATCGGCACCGTCGGTGTCGGTGAGGCCACGGTGCCACACATCCGTTTCTTCAATCAAAGACTGGGTATCGACGAAGCCGATTTCGTCCGGCGTACCAAGGCGACGTTCAAGCTGGGTATCGAGTTCTGCGATTGGGGTCGGATCGGCGACAGCTACATCCATCCGTTCGGCGATTTCGGGCATGACATCGACGGACTGCCATTCCATCAGCATTGGCTCCACGCGACCCGGGGCAGGCCGGATGAGACGCCCGCGCTCGCCGCCTGCTCGCTCCCGATCGTCGCCGCGCGTGCCGGGCGTTCACGCCGCCGCTCGACGATCCGCGATCGGTCGGGTCGACCTATTCCTATGCGTATCAGTTCGATGCCGGGCTCTATGCCGCGTATCTGCGCGACTATGCTGAAGCCCGCGGCGTGACGCGGATCGAGGGTCGCGTCGAGCACGTCGAACGGGGCCCGAGCGGTATCGCGGCCCTTCGCCTGGCGGACGGGCAGCGGATCGAGGGTGATCTGTTCGTCGACTGTTCAGGGTTCCGCGCCTTGCTGATCGAAGGCGCCCTGAAGGCGGGACACGAGGATTGGGCGCACTGGCTGCCCTGCGACGCGGCCTGGGCGGTCCCGACGGCGAACACCGGTCCCCCCGTCCCCTATACCCGCGCCACCGCGCGCGACGCCGGCTGGCAATGGCGGATCCCGCTGCAGCATCGCACCGGGAACGGTCATGTCTTCTCGACGCGCTTCACCGATCCGGACCGCGCGCGCGCGGTGCTGCTCGACAATCTCGAGGGCGAGCCCCTGGCCGAGCCGCGGATGCTGCGATTCCGCACCGGGCGTCGGCACCGCCAGTGGATCGACAATTGCGTGGCGATCGGCCTTTCCGCCGGGTTTCTCGAGCCGCTCGAGTCGACCAGCATCCACCTGATCCAGCTGGCCATCGGCAAGCTGATCGAGCTGTTCCCGAACGACGCCGTGCTCGACCCTGCGGATGCCGCGGAATTCAACCGCGCGATGGCGCTGGAATATGACCGCGTCCGCGACTTCCTGGTTCTTCATTATTGCGCGACCGAGCGTGACGACACGCCGTTCTGGCGCCACATGCGGACTATGGACCTGCCCCCCTCGCTGGCCGGGAAGATCGCCGCCTTTCGCGATCGGGGCATCGTCGAACAATATCGCGAGGGCATGTTCCTGCCGGCGAGCTGGCTCGCGGTCTATTATGGCCAGCGAATCATGCCCGAACGGATCCACCCCCTCGTCGCCGCACTACCCGTCGCGGACGCGCGCGCGCGCGTCGCGGCGGTCGCCGACGCCTGCCGCCGCACCGCCGAGGGGATGCCGACGCATGCGGACTATCTTGCACGGATCGGAGCTGCCGCGTGACAGCCACGGTCGCTGTGCTGGGCGCGAACCTGTGTGGCTGGATCGCCGCGGCGGCGCTGGCGCGGCGCTTGCCACGCGAATCCTACCGCGTGGTGGTGATCGACGACGGCACCGGCGGCGATGGCCTGGGCGATTTCGCACCGGTGATCGCGGTGCCGCCAGCGCTCGCGGGCTTCCATGCCGATCTCGGTCTCGATGCGGCGACACTCGTTCGGATGACGGGCGGCGGCCATGCGCTGGGCGTCGCGTTCGGCGGCTGGCGGGCCGACGGCGCGGCGACGTTCCTGTCTTATGGCGAGACCGGTGCGCCGCTCGAGGCATCGCGTTTCACCAACTCGCCGGACGGCTGCGCGCGGCGGGGCACCCGGTCCGGCTGGCCGATCATGCGCTGTCCGCGGTCGCCGCGCAGGCGGGCCGGTTCGCGCCCGGGGCGCCGATCGCGCATGCGCTGCATCTGCCCGTCGCGCCCTATGAAGCGTTGCTGCGCGCGGCGGCGCTGCGAGCGGGGGCCGAACGCGCCTCCGCGGACTTCGTCGATGCCGAGATCGCAGCGAACGGCATTGTCGAGAGGCTGACACTCGCGGACGGTACCGCAGTCCAACCCTGGCTCGTCCTCGACTGTTCGGGAACCGACGCGCGCATCGCCAGCCGTACCAGCCCCGCGTCCGAGGACTGGTCCGGCTGGTTGCCGTGCGACCGGACGCATGCCGAGACGGTGCCCGCGCAGGGCGCGCCCCCGCCCTATACGCAGGTCGATGCGCAGGACACGGGCTGGACGGCAACCTGGCCGCTCGACGGCGCCGATGTCCGACTGACGTGCAGCATCGGGGGCACCGGCAAGCCGTTCCACGCGGCGCGGCGGGTCGAGGCATGGCGCGGCAATTGCGTCGCGCTGGGCGCCGCGGCGGGCCTGCTCGAACCACTGCACCCGACCACACTGACGCTGTTGCTGCGCTCGCTCGCGCAGTTGATCCAGCTCTGGCCCGCCGGACCGCAGGCACCCGTCGAAGCCACCGCCTTCAACCGCACTGCGGCCGGGGCGTACAGGCGCGCGCGACTTCCTGATCGCGCATTATGCCGTGGCCGGTCGCGCCGGCGCGCTGTGGGACGACCGCCGCGCAGCATCGCTACCCGGACCGCTGGCCGCCAAACACGATCTGTTTGCGGCGCGCGGGCGGTTGCCGATGTATGACGACGAAGTGTTCGAGGAGGAGGATTGGGCGGTGATGTTCGACGCGATGGGCCTCATGCCGCGCCGTTACGATGCGCGCGCGGACATAGTGCCGCTGGCGGCGATCGAGCGGCATCTGGCCGGGCAGCGTGCGCGGGTCATCGCGCAGGTCCGCGCGCTTCCCCCTTATGCGCAGGCGATGGCCGCGTTGCGGGCGCGCGCATGACGATCGGCGCCCCCCGTCCGCCGCATCGTCATCGTCGGCGGCGGCACGGCCGGCTGGATGGCGGCGGCCGCGCTTGCCCGGCTGATCCCGACCGGAGCAAGCATCACCCTGATCGAATCGGACGCGATCGGCACCGTCGGCGTCGGCGAAGCGACGATCCCGCCGATCCGCGGCTTCAACGCGATGCTGGGGATCGACGAACCAGAATTCCTCGCCGCGACCGCGGGGAGCTTCAAGCTCGGGATCGAGTTCGTCGACTGGGGTGCGCTTGGCGAGCGCTATCTGCATCCCTTTGGCGGCTTCGGTTTCGATATCGAGGGTGTGCGCTTCCACCAATATTGGCGCCGCCGCCGCGCCGCCGGGGTCGTGGAGGATATCGAGGCCTATTCGCTGTGCGCGGTCGCCGCGCGCGCGGGACGGTTCGTGCCCCCCTCGCCCGACCCGGCGTCGGTGCTGTCGCAGATGGCGCACGCCTATCATTTCGACGCGGGGCTCTATGCACGCTTCCTGCGCGGGCGCGCCGAGCGCGACGGCGTCGTGCGCGTCGAAGGCGATGTCGTCAACGTCGCACTCGACGGCGAGACCGGCCATGTCCGCCACGTCACGCTGGCCGGCGACCGCGTCATCGAAGGGGACCTGTTCCTCGACTGTTCGGGGTTCCGCGGCCTGCTGATCGAGCAGACGCTGGGCGCGGGCTATGAGGACTGGACGCACTGGCTTCCCTGCGATCGGGCCGTCGCGATGCCGACCGCGAACGCCGGCGCGGCGATCACCCCCTATACCCGCTCGACCGCGCGCGCGGCCGGCTGGCAATGGCGCATCCCGCTGCAGCACCGCACCGGCAACGGCTATGTCTACAGCAGCGCGCATTGTTCGGACGATGAGGCCGCGGCGACGCTGCACGCCGGGGTCGACGGCACCCCGCTCGCCGAACCACGCCTGCTGCGCTTCACTGCGGGACGGCGGCGCAAGCAGTGGATCGGCAACGTCGTCGCGTTGGGCCTTGCCTCCGGTTTTACCGAACCGCTCGAATCGACCAGCATCCACATGGTCCAGACGGGCATTTCGAAACTGCTCGCCTTGTTTCCCGACCAGGGCTTCTCGCCGGTCGAGATCGACACCTATAACCGGCTGGCGGCGACTCAGTTCGACCAGGTCCGCGACTTCCTCATTCTCCATTACCATGCGACGCGCCGCGATGATTCGCCATTCTGGCGCGAGACGCGGGCGCGGGCGATCCCCGACAGCCTCAGCGAGAAGCTCGCCTTGTGGCGTCGCCGCGGACGGCTGTTCCGCTGGGAGGACGATCTGTTCGCGGAGGCGAGCTGGGTCGCGGTGCTGCTGGGCCAGGGCATCGTTCCCGACGGCTGGGACCGGCTTGCCGATGCGGTCGATGCGCGCGAGGTCGATGCACGGTTCGACCGGCTGCGCGCGATGTTCGCCGATGCCGCATCGCGAATGCCCCGGCACGAGGACTATCTGGCCCGCACCTGCCCGGCGCGGGTGCGCGCATGACCGGCACGCTCGGATCGGTCGTGATCGTCGGCGGTGGTACCGCGGGCTGGATGGCCGCGGTCGCGTTCGGCCGATTGCTGGGCCCGGCCGGGACGCGCGTGACGCTCGTGGAATCGGACGACATCGCCACGATCGGCGTCGGCGAGGCAACGATCCCGCCGATCCGCACCTTTCACGCGATGCTCGGGATCGACGAGGACGCATTCCTCCGTGCGACCGGCGGCAGCTACAAGCTCGGCATCCGCTTCGAGGGCTGGACGCGCCCGGGCGAATCCTACGTCCATCCGTTCGGCCAGATCGGGACCGACATCGCCGGCGTGCCGTTCGCCGCGCAGTGGCTGCGCGCCCGCCAGGCGGGTGCCGCCGAAGCGCTCGGCGCCTATTCGCTCGAAGCCCGCGCCTCCGAAGCCGGCCGCTTCTCGCGCCCGATCGCGAACGGTGATTCACCGCTGTCGCGCATCAGCTATGCCTATCATTTCGACGCAGGCCGCTACGCCGTGTTCCTGCGCGCGCAGGCCGAGGCGCACGGCGTCATCCGCCGCGAGGGCCGGGTCGACCGCGTCGAGCGTGGCCCCGCCGGAATTGCCGCGGTCCATCTCGCCGATGGCAGCCGTGTCGAGGGCGACCTGTTCCTCGACTGCACGGGGTTTCGCGCGCTGCTGATAGAAGGCGCGCTGCAGGCGGGCTGGACCGACTGGTCACAATGGCTGCCGTGCGATCGTGCGGTTGCGGTCCCGTCGGCCGCCGACGCCGCGCCGCTCGCGCTCACGCGGGCGATCGCGGAACCCGCCGGCTGGCGCTGGCGTATCCCGCTGCAGCATCGCACCGGCAACGGGCATGTCTTTTCCAGCCGCCACTGCAGCGAGGACGAAGCGACCGCGACGCTGCTCGCAGGGCTGGGGGGTGAGACACTGGCCGACCCGCGCGTGATCCGCTTCGCCACCGGGCACCGCACCCGGTTCTGGAGCGGCAACTGCATCGCGCTCGGCCTCGCGGCGGGGTTCATGGAGCCACTGGAATCAACCAGCATTCATCTGGTGCAGAGCGGGCTTCAGCATCTGTTGCGAATGCTTCCGGCGGGCGGTCCCCCTGCCCCGGCGATCGTCGACCGATATAATCGCACGATGACCGGCGAGTTCGTCCGGATCCGCGATTTCCTCGTCGCGCATTATCGCCTCAATGCCCGTACGGAACCCTTCTGGCGCGAGCGCGCGGCGGCGCCGATCCCGGATGGCCTCGCCGAAAAGCTCGCGCTGTTCCGCGCCGGCGGACGCATTTTCCGCGAAGCGGACGAGCTGTTCAACGAGGTCAGCTGGCTTGCTCTGCTGACCGGACAGGACGCACCCGTGACCGGCCATGACCCAATCTGCGACGCGCTGCCGATCGCCATCGCGGCAAAGCGGCTCGCTCAGATAGAACGCGTCGTCGCCACCTCGCTGACGCACATGCCCCCCCATGCCGACGCGCTGGCACGGTTGGGCCAGGACAGGACAATCTGATGCCCATCGCCCTCTTCCTTGCCGCGGCCGTCATCAACCTCAACCAGCTCGGCTTCCGTCCCGAAGACCCCAAGCTTGCGATCGTCGCCGATCACGCGTCGCGGCCGCTCGACTGGGTCGTGGTCGACGACGCTGGCAAGACCGTGCTGACGGGACGCACCAGCGTCGGCGGTGACGACGCTGCGTCGGGCGATCATGTCCATGTCGCGCGCTTCACCGCGCTCACCCGCCCGGGCAGCTACCGGCTGCGCGTCGACGGGACCGAAAGCGGCCGCTTCCGCGTCGGCCGCGACGTCTACGCCCCGCTTGCGCTGAACGCGCTCAACTTCTTTTACCAGCAGCGCGCCGGTACGCCGATCGACGCGCGCTGGGCCGGTGCCCGCTGGGCCCGCGCGGCCGGCCATCCGCGCGAGGTAGCTGCCTGTTTTTCGGGCGCGGACGAGAAGGGCAATGTCTGGTCCGGCTGTCCCTATACGCTCGACGTCACCGGCGGCTGGTACGACGCGGGCGACCACGGCAAATATGTCGTCAACGGCGGCATCGCGGTGTGGACGCTGCAGAATCTCTACGAGACCGGGCTTGCGCGTCGCGTGTTCGCCGACGGTCAGGCGCGGCTGCCAGAAGCCGGCAACCGCC
This sequence comes from Sphingomonas sp. Ant20, assembly GCF_000783375.1. NCBI lineage: Bacteria > Pseudomonadati > Pseudomonadota > Alphaproteobacteria > Sphingomonadales > Sphingomonadaceae > Sphingomonas > Sphingomonas sp. Ant20. The sequence continues at coordinate 410 of NZ_JRVI01000003.1, read as the reverse complement.
GCGACGACCTGCTCGACGAAGCGCGGTGGGAAATCGAGTGGATGCTGCGGATGCAGGTCCCCGCGGGCACCCGCGTCGCACTCCCCATCGGGCCGCATGATCGCTCGGGCAGGCTTGCACTTACGCCTGTCGATGCGGGCGGCATGGCGCACCACAAGGTTGCCGACGCGCGCTGGACGACATTGCCGACCGCACCCGCCGACGACAAGGAACCGCGGCTCCTCTACCCGCCCTCGACCGCGGCGACGCTCAACCTCGCCGCGGTCGCGGCGCAAGCATCGCGACTTTGGAAAGCGACAGACCCCGCCTTTGCCGCGCGGTGCCTTGCCGCCGCGCGCGCCGCCTGGACCGCAGCGCAGCGCAACCCCGCGATCCTTCGCGGCTCGCCGCAGCGGGGCATTGCCAACGAG